>CAIQND010000065.1 GCA_903873045.1 uncultured Methylococcaceae bacterium
CTGCTTACGTGGATGGCCTTTTATGTAACGATATCCGTGTCTTGTAGGGGTAATCCCTTGCGGTTACCCTGCTAACATCGTGGCATTAAAGGGCAGGCGTAAAGCCTGCCCCTACAAAAAATGTCCCGGCTAAAGTGGGTAACCCCCTTTTTCAAAGGGGGAGAGCATAGCGAGGGGGCTTGAATACTTACGACTTTTTGTTACTTGGCGAATCATTCTGCTGCTCAGTGTCCCGCCTTAAGTCGGCAGCCTCAATAGGCTGTTGAAATGCGCCCAATTTTAATATTTTTAGCATATCTGTTTTTCTACATTCAAAAACTTGAACATTGAGTTATATCTACTATATTTACTATAAAAATTGGAGGATAGTCGTTGTCTTACCTGTAATCTGTTGATTTAAGCAGTGTAAGCGGTGCGTTAATGTTTATTATGTGGATAAGTAGAATTAATCAACTAAGGAACGAGCACGAAATAACTTGAGCAACTTTAATTTTAAAAATCCCCCTAACCCTCCTTTTACAAAGGGGGGGAGTTAGATGTTACTTGGTTACATTATTTCATGCTCATTCCTAAGTTGATAAAATCGGCTACCCACTTTAGCCGGGACATTTTTTGTAGGGGCAGGCTTTACGCCTGCCCTTTAATGCCACGATGTTAGCAGGGTAACCGCAAAGGATTACCCCTACAAGACACGGATATCGTTACATAAAAGGCCATCCACGTAAGCAGGGACAAGCCGCAAGGCTTAACTTTAAACTGTCCCGCCTTACGTGGGTAGCCATAAAATCGAACACTTAAAAGTTTAAGATTGAAATTAATAGAAAAATTTGAAGCTCGTGCCTCACAGGTCTGTTTACACGATTTATGGACAATAAACCTAAACTTGTTGTGAGATAAGTACGGAAAGCCGCCTGGCTTTTTGGATTGTTAATTAAAAAAACCTTAAGTGAATATCATGAAAAACTAATATTATCATCATCGACGAGTATCAAGTTTGTAGTTTTAGTGGCCGTATGGCAGCTTTTTATAGCTCCAGCACATGCAAGCCCACTACTAACTTTTAGCCTTTTTAGCGATACATTATCTACTGGTACTGCGCTAAGCACTACTAATAGCTTGCAATCGGGTATTGCTAACAGCGTTTCAAATACAACAACTACGCTGACAGAAACTTTTAGTCAAGTCGTTATTACACCTGTGTATGGTTTAATTTTTTATTTTAAAAAGTCATTAAATTGTAATATAAATTGTAGTAATATAAGGCAGTAATAAAAAATGAGTCGTTAAACGATATTATTTATGTTGCTTTTAATTATAAAAATGTTGTATTATTAACCCGTGGTTTTATCTATTTTTTATTCGATAAAATCGCTATTTTAGAAATTGTTGCAAGTAGTGTGTATTTTACATTTAATAATCTGAAAAATTAGAACTTGATTGTTTTCTCACTCACTCACTCACTTAATTTATTTACGCACTCACTCCTTATTTGGTAATTATTATGAAAATTTTAAAATCTTTGGCTTTAGCTTCTTTATTAGTTGCTCCTATGGTAAGTAACGCTTCTCCTGTTACAAGTTTGGGAACTATTGCGGCAGGCTCCTCTGCATCAATCTCTTCTGGATCTCTAGCGGCGGGTGTTTTTACTGATCTTTATGATTTTACCAGCACTGGTAATGTCGGTATTGGTGCATTTATTACCAATCTTTCAGTCAATTTTGGACCTGTTGTACCCGGTATAACGAATTTTGGTGCTACCCTGGATGGAACTGCTTTAACTTTCTCATCTACTCCTGGCAGCATTTCAGCGGCTACACCATATGGTACAATCACATTCAATACTTTACTTCAAGTGTTGGCAGGCGGAACAGGCTCTAATACTCCTACTTTGCATAATTTAGCAATTACTGGAACAGCTCTTGCCGGCGCTTCTTACGCGGGTAATGTTGCTGTTGCTGCTGTACCTTTACCAGCGGGTGTTTGGTTGTTTATGACTGGTTTGATGGGCGTTCTGTATACTGGCAAGAAAAAAGCACAACAAGCTTAAGTATTAAAGATTGATGAATAGATTTTCTGACTTTAAATGTAAAACAGGACGATTTTATAAATAACATCCCTGTAAAGGATGTTATTTGTTATCTCCCTTTTAAGTTAATAGTCGGTTTTCTTATTTATAAAAACGGCGGCCTTGGGTCGCCGTTTTTTTTGTATTGTTGGTTACAACGTCTAATGGCGCTTTTCGACTTAGTGGGTAGCAGACTTAGTGGGAGCGACGCCTACGTCGCGATTTGAAACGTTAGTCGCGACGTAGGCGTCGCTCCCACGATAGATCTGCCCATTTAAAGCGCGACGATTTTACAGATACCCTTCCCTTCAAGGCATGTTATCTGTCCCAGCTTAAGTGCGGAGCCGAAGTTATTTATCTGAAAGTTTATAGGCAGTAATAAGTAGGTGATCAAAAGTCTTTTAACAAAATAAAATGCAGTCAATTTCATATAGTCTGGTTACTGCAAGCACTTTATCATGTTAGGTGATTTCCGGAGAATATGTTACCCATTAAAAGTAGGATTTTCTCAATCAAGCAAGCGATTGGATTCGTCTAATGGGTA
>CAIQND010000066.1 GCA_903873045.1 uncultured Methylococcaceae bacterium
ATTGATGATACCCATGCCTTTGATTATCCGTCTGAATTTAAAATAGCACATGACGAGTTTGATGCCATTGTCAGCTTTACCGCAACGTATACGGGGCAGGCTGTTAAAGGCGAAATCGTGGAAGTGTCAGGGGTCGCGGAACAATCGCAGCAAGGCGTTAAGCGTATTGTGGTGGGTTCCAGTCGGGAAGCGCATGGCGAATATATCAAGGTGATTCGTGCCTAACTTAAACGATTTTTCTGCTGTTATTTTTGATATGGACGGTCTGGTTTTGGATACCGAAAGCACTTACTTTGCTGCTTGGCAACAAGCAGCAAAAGTCATGGGGTACTGGCTTTCTGATGTATTTTGTTTGTCCTTGTCAGGGTTGCACTATAAAGAAATAGAGCTAAAACTGTTGGCTTGCTGTGGAGCTGAATTTAATTTGGACACATTTGCTCATTTAAGCGGTATTTTTTGGCGTGAACAGGTTAATGCACACGGCATAAAGATTAAGCATGGTTTTTCTGATTTGCTGGCATTTATTGTTCAGCAACAAATTCCTTATTGCCTGGCAACCAACAGCAGTGCGGTCAATGCTGTTGAATGTCTTGAATTTGCCGGCATAAGAGAGTTATTTTCTACTATTATCACCCGCGATGATGTTGAGCACGGCAAGCCGGCACCGGATATTTTTTTAAAAGCGGCCGAGTTGTTACAAGTGCCGATTAGTCGGTGTCTGGTGCTGGAAGATTCTTATGCCGGTATTGAGGCGGCATCCAAGGCAGGGGCTTTTTCAGTATTGATACCGTCTACCGAGCCGGTCGATCCGATGGCCATAGCGCTATGTGATGTGATGATGATTGATTTGGCACACACACTCATGGCTTTAAAAGCCGAATGCAGGAACGCTTAATCTTTGGCCTGGCTGCGCTTTTCAGGTCGGATAAGTTGAAAAATTGACTCGCTAAGTTCACTCTTCAATCAGTTAATCCTGTATAATCAACAAATTTTTCCGTAACGCAAAACACCCTCTGTGATAACTCACTATTCTAAAGTCTCAGTCATTGCTCCGGCCAGATTACACATGGGGTTTATTGATTTAAGCGGATCATTAGACCGTCATTTTGGCAGCATCGGTGTTGCACTGAATGAACAGGCCACGCGGTTATCAATAGCCCGTGCCGAACAGCGTACCATTATCGGCCCTTCTGCAAAACGTGCAGATAAATGTCTGACGCTGATGTGTCAGGCTTTAAATGTCTCAGACAAGTTGAGTATAACCATTGAAGCCGCCATTCCTGAGCATGTGGGATTGGGTTCTGGTACGCAAATGTCGCTGGCAATTGGTTCGGCACTGAATGCCTTTTACAACTTGGGTCTGACGGTTCGGGATATTGCGGCGTTGATGGATAGAGGTTTGCGATCAGGTATCGGGATTGGCGTATTTGAGCAGGGCGGCTTGGTGGTTGATGGCGGTCGGGGCAAAAAAACCATTACACCACCGGTTCTGGTGCATTTGGATATACCCGAAACCTGGCGTTTTATTTTGGTTCTTGATCAGCGCGGACAAGGTTTGCATGGTCAGCAGGAAATACAGGCATTTAAAGCATTACCGCCTTATCCAAAGCAGGAAGCCGAGCGTTTATGTTATTTGTTGCTAATGCAGGGTCTACCCGCAGTGGCCGAAAATGACCTTGCTAAATTTGGTGAAGTCATTACCCGCTTACAATGTTCGGTTGGTGAGCATTTTGCCTCTGTTCAAGGGGGCGTTTTTACCAGTCCGGAAGTGGCTGAAGCTATGCACTGGCTGGCTGAGCAGGGTGCTGTGGCTATTGGTCAAACCTCATGGGGGCCAACCGGATTCTGTGCGCTTGATGGGGTCGCGTTAGCTGAAGCGAAGACACAAGAAGCCAGGCAGAAATTTGCCCATTTTGATAACCTGAGTTTTGTTACCGCAAGCGCACGTAATAGCGGTGGGGATGTTTTTGTTGTTTAGAGACGGCTTATTTTGTAATAATCATAAATAAAATGTCGGCCATGTTTGTGCTGGCCGGGTCACTGCAGGGAGTCGTCTTATGGATTACAGCACAAAAAAAGCAGAAAAGATGAACGATCACGAAGACATTCAAGGATATCTGACTGATGTTATAAGATTGCTCGCTCGTCATAAATTGGTGGAAGATTTGGTGCATCGACAAGACATGCCTCGCCATGATTTGGTTGAAAGCCTGGTGCACAAACAAAACAGGGTGGAGTTTCAGCGGCTGTTGGATCAACTGGATTTTCAGTCTGTCGCCCGTATCCTGGAAGCTTTGCCCGCCGACGACCGGCAAATCGTTTGGCAATTGGTCAAGGATGAGCGAAAAGAGGATATCCGGCGTGAGGTTTCGGGTTCTGTTCGTGCGCAACTGCTTGTTGAGATCAAGTCCCGGAGTCGGAGTACGA
>CAIQND010000067.1 GCA_903873045.1 uncultured Methylococcaceae bacterium
AGTCATTGATTTTTCGTTTTATGATAACGATTTAGAGAGAGTTAAGAGCGTAAAAAATGCTATTTTATGCTTTTCAATAATTATAACTTATTGACTTGATTAGCATTTATTATATCGCATATCCTAGTTCGACAGGCTAGGGTAGTCCCCGTGCGACAAGCGAAGTGTTTTTTTTGATACAATTGCCCACTGATTCGGGTGTCATAAAATGTGTGGGACGGGGTTGCAAGCCGCGTCCCGCTTCGGAAATTACTTATGTAGATCGCGGCTATAATATCGCCGGCTTGGCCGCTTCTTGAAACATTGCTAGATATTCTCGGATAAATAATTTTCATATCCTATAGTCTTGTAGTTCGGGCACATACTTTTCGTGCCCGATATTTTCGCATTGAAACGGACGAATGGCATTGAGGAAGTTGCTCGATACTTTGATTTTGACCGTAAAATGTTGGGCAACGAAAAACTGTTGCCCCACCTACATTACTACACTTGATCGTTCGGACGCTGGCGATGCATTTGCACCATGACGTCGATACATCATCAAAGGTTGATTAATAAAAGTAACTCCACCAAAAATATCGGCGACCAGACCAAGCCACCAATCATGAACTGGTAAATGTGCGGGAAATGGCAGCGCATGCTTTAGCACTCGTCGGCGCAAAGCAATGCAACAACCAAGATAACGGTTGCGTAACAAATTACGAACGACACCCGATTTAGAATTTATTAAAGCAAAAAATGATGGATACAACATATTCAGTTGCCCATCCACAACTATACAATCACAAACCACCATATCTACCTCGTGCAAATGCGCGAGCATAACTTCAACCTTATTTGGCAACCATACATCATCCTGATCAGCCAAAAAGATATACTCACCCGAAGCAACCGAGAGCAGCAACTCATAATTATTTACAAGTCCGGAACAAGGCCCCTCAATTAGTCTGATCCGCTTCATGGAAATATGCATATCTTGAACAAAATCCGTGATATTACTTATGATAACTTCAAATTCTTCGTCACTTAAGATTGCGAAGATGACACAGCAAAAATTTTTATAGTCCACAAAATCAAAACTTTTTCCTTTGTAAATATAGCTGCCATTAATAACATTAAGTTCTGCTACATCAGTGGGTAGTCGACATATAAATGTAACAGGGCATCCTAGATGTCCTGTGGACTTAAGTGCATCTAGACTATCATCCAACCTTTTCTTCGACACTGGTTTAACAGTAATTTCGTATAAATTAGTTTCCACGCCCCGACCTCCAACCAAATATCGGCTGGTTTTTTTGAGGTCGTATTTGTACCGAAAACACTCTCTTTTCCACCAATGACTTCTATTGCTGATGTGCCAAATACGCCTGAAAGTAATTGAGAAACCAAAAATTGAGGCAGCTTCCCAGATTCTGGATATTTGAGCGTGAATTCAATGAGTTTATTACCTAAGACTTGTCTCGAATTTGTCAATGATTCAAATTTAGCAAGTTTATACTCTGTAACGCTTTCAGCATATTTCCACAGTCGGAAAAAGAAAAAATCAATTAACCTCGCTCTTTTTGCTCGCCCTGAATCCATAACAATACTAAGAAATTTAACCACCGCCGTTGCCGCTGATTCAGGACGCTTTCCTTTTGCCCATTCTTCATTTAGATGGCTAGTGTTCTTTGCAACATTGAGAGGGTCTGATTTGCCACACGGAATACCATTTTCTTGAAGTGCATACCAAATGCCGCCTTCAAAAATAGATCGTGGGTTACACCCATAAAAGTCATTCAGTGGATCATAGCTCTCATCTATATGCAAGCCGGTTAATGCTGTAACAACTACCCCTCGAAATCCTTTAGTATTCACTTCTATCAGTTCAGTAAGAAGTCTGTAAATTTCTGTATTGGTACTGAACTCTGGGAAATCATCCAAACACTTGGTTTTTGCTACCCCCAGTCTTGTGTTTACATAATATTGACCTGACTTATTCCGTTCGAAGACACTATTCATTCTGGGACTCCAGTGAACTCTTTAACAATGCGCTGAAGTCGAACATTTTCTTTAATTCTTAACTCTCTTAAAATCATTGTAAACTCAAGCACATCAAGGCGTTTTTCAAATTTTTCAATTTTAGAAATATCTGATTGATTCAAGCCAACACTTGCAGCAAGTACATCTTGAGAAATACTCAGACGAACGCGTTCTTTTGTAAGCCATGTAGGTCGGGTTAGCGATAGCGTAACCCGACATTTTGATTATTCATAGCCAAGATCATGAGTCCCGTAGCGAATGTGTCGGGTTACGGCTATCGCCTAACCCGACATGGCTGATGTTTTACCCTGCATTAACTAA
>CAIQND010000068.1 GCA_903873045.1 uncultured Methylococcaceae bacterium
GATGACACCAATAAACTGGTGTTGCTTCAACAATTAAACGCCCAGTTATCCAACTACGCCAGCGCCTTGGACATTACTGCAAGCGATCTGACTCAACTCAAGGTCGGCTTGGATTGGTTCGATTACAGTCTTAAGGCACAAGAAACCACACAAAACTATAGCCATGCACTGGTCGCCCTTAAAAATACCCTGCGTGACGGCCCCAAAAGCACGGCTATCAATCTGCCATCGCCGCCGCTGTTTACGCCCACGCCAACGTCCGAGCCTTATGCCGACATCTTTGGTTTTTTGGGCGCGTTAATTACCCGCATCAAAAATCACAAAAACTACACAGACGCTATCGGCAAAGCGTTAAAGATTATCGCTACACCAAGCCCAGGCATTGATTTTACTTCCCTGCAACCGGTATTATCGGTTGATTTTCAGGGTGGTCATCCGGTGCTGCATTGGAAAAACAACAGCACTGACGCGTTAGAGCTGGAAGCCGATCACGGCACCGGCACTTTTAGCCTGCTGACCATCCAGCTAACCCCCGGCTACCAGGATAATACCCCGCTCCCACCCTCTGGAACCGCTGTGCTCTGGAAATACCGCGCCATCTACCGTATCCGCGATGCTCAAATAGGACATTGGAGCCAAGTGTTGGAAGTTGGCGTTAAAGGCTGATGGAGATTACAGGGTTAATTGAGTCTTAGTCATGCCTTTTATTAACACATAGATATATTTTTTTGAAAAACTTGATGCCATTTTTTCCTGTTGGAGTTTTTATCGCAGTATGGCAAATTAGGATAAATCAATGCAAATCAATAACATATTAAGAAAAGCAAAATCAATCGAGTCTGACCTTAATACTGCTACCTTAAATTTTAATTTATCTAATAATCAATAGGTTATGAGTTAAAAGCATAAAAAACATGATCTTTTTAAAGCGACCAATATACGAAAAATCAAAAAGTTAAATAGAAATACAATTGTAATCGGTTCTTCCCAATACTTTTTGAATTTAATTTTTCCGCTTATTTAAAGTTCAATGCATTGATTATGATGATAAATATTTTTAAGGTAGCAGTATTAGAGTCTGACCTGGTTGATTCCGTTGATTCGTGACCCTGTTGATTAAACCCATTTATCAAAAGCAGCCAATGGTACATACGCCTTCGAAACGGCAATTGAATTTGAGAACGAACAGGGTTAGCGCTACAGGGTATTCACAATCGCAACGCTTTGATTGTGAGTTGTGCTGAACATCGGGCCGGGCCAGAATTCAAACGTTTGGGGCGGGTTGTGAATAACCCGCACTGCGGAGTAGAGCTGTCGGATTATTTGTCCTTAAAAAATGGAGGAAGCCGAAAATCCATCCCAGAGTAGGCACAATTTACATGGTAAATATTATGCCAACAATTAATACCAAATATATCGTTTACAATCATGCTGGCACTGGAGTAAGACATCATCATTTCAGCGATCAGAACACGATTAAAAAGTTTGCTCCTGAGCCCTTTACACCGCCCGGTAAACGAAATGCAGATTTCCCCGTTTTGTATAACTACAATAATGAGGATTTACCTTTTGCTTTCACATCCATACATGGGGCAGCAGACGGCAACCATTTGTATCTTAGTCCTGACGATAACCAATACCCTGTAGGTGAATCAGATATTGAAGTATTGGTAATCTATGCTCCCCCTCCTGGTGTAGGGGAAGGTATTTGGGTTGATGCTTTCAATGTGGACGCTGGCAATTTCTCCGATGATCTAAATTTCATACAGATATTGACCCCACCAACGCCCCCTGATTCGTTGGATAGTCTAAAAACAGGCGTAGCCAATCAAGAGGGTTCTGTTTTTCCAGATCATCCTGAGCATATAAGAGCAAGCGAAAAAATAGATGGCGGAGTTCCGTTCGTATCGTGGAAACAAATCGTGCCGCCTCAGCAAATTGTCAAATCACGCGACTTTGAGCTAAAACAAGATCAATCAGGAGAAATATGGTTTGCCTTTTATCAGTCTCCCCCTGCTGTTACTGAACCTGATCGAAGCTGGGTATTACCAGGAAGCTGGGTATTAGCAGTATTCTTTATAATGTTGGGTGCGCTGATTTGGATTGCTGGACATTGGTACTGTACTGTATGCACGCCTTGGTTATTAGATTGGGCGAGCGTCATATCCGTGGCTATTGGTATTGGCATACTCTCTATAAATAAAGTTCTCCCAGCTATATACAGCAGAGATACAACAGCCACATAGGTCGGAGTAGCCGGGCAGGCCAAAATAAGACCACCCAAGCGTAGCGCGTGGCGGCGTTTCCGGCAATTTGCCGGAAACGCTTATTCTCGCTTGCGCTCGAAAAGCCTTATTCCGGCCTACCCGGCTGGCAATGAACGCATTTGCAATGCGAAAGTTACATTAGCTTCGAAACCTATACTTAGAAAATCTCCTTATGCAGGAATGTTATTCAATGGTCAAGGGCGACCACTCAATCCAGATGGGTGGGCTAGTACTCTGCCCGCAAGCATGGGTGGAAATAGAACGCCAATCATAGATAACAATCATTTATATCATGGAGCTGATGCTTGGGTTGAAGACTACCACCAGCATTTAATGATAGGAGGTAAACCCCAAGGTATGCATGACGCACCTTCCTACCTAAGACGACTTACCATTGACGAATCTGCGTTACTTCAAACATTTCCTTCCAATTACATATTTTGCGGGCCAAGTAGTAGAGTGTTTTCTCAAATTGGAAACGCTGTCCCATGTGGATTAGCCAGTGTCGTTGCAATGTCTGTAAAAGATTCGCTATTCGGCTCCCCCCCGACACCTTACGCACCAGAGAAAGGTCAAAATTTTGAAATTCCTTTCGCGTAAATAAAAAATAACAGCCATGTCGAGTTAGCGATAGCGTAACCCGACATTTTGATTATTCATAGCCAAGATCATAAGTCCCGTAGCGAATGTGTCGGGTTTACGGCTATCGCCTAACTCGACCTACATGGCTGAAAACAGCTTACGAGGGTCAGTTCTACAGCATCGTCAATTTGGAAATAAAAGAGGACTCAAGCCTGACGGGGTTTGCCCCCCCGTTACTGATGTTTTACCCTGCATTAACTAAACAGCTAACATACCTAACGCAAACTTTTTAAATAACAGCCATGTAGGTCGGGTTAGCGATAGCGTAACCCGACATTTTGATTATTCATAGCCAAGATCATGAGTCCCGTAGCGAATGTGTCGGGTTACGGCTATCGCCTAACCCGACATGGCTGATGTTTTACCCTGCATTAACTAA
>CAIQND010000069.1 GCA_903873045.1 uncultured Methylococcaceae bacterium
AGCTATTAATATTGCTTATTTAACACAAGAGCAAAACGTACCGGCTCCGTTATCCAATCTGGATATTTTTATTAAAGACAAAGGTGTTATCGGTGCGGAGCTGGGCATTGATGATGATAATACCACCGGCGAATTTACCGGCCAGCACTATCATTTAAAAAAGTTTATGGTGCCGTTAGACGGCAACATTATTGAAACCTTTAATAAAGAGCTGGCCAATAAATTTCAGTATGTGGTGGTTAATTTACCTGCGGAGCAATTAAACCAGCTCGCTGATTTGCCGACTGCCAAACAAATGCTGTTATTTGATGTGGCAACGATGGATGATGCGTTGCGCAATGAGCAATGCCGCCGTCATGTTTTGCATTTGTTGCCCAGCCGAGCCATGCGTGCTGATGCCTTGGCGCAATATATGATGAAAAAACGCTGGGTCAAATGGTTTCTAATCATTGGCTCGACTCAGGAAGACCGGCTGTTTGCCGATGCCATCAAGCGTTCTGCCAAACGTTTTGGCATGAATATCGTGACAGAAAAAACTTGGGAACATACCTACGATGCCAGGCGTACGGCGCAATCGGATGTCGCCGTATTTACGCAAACCGATGGGGATTTCGATGTTTTGGTGGTGGCGGATGAACAAGGTCAGTTTGGCGAATATCTGGATTATCGTACCTGGATTCCAAGACCGGTAATCGGCACTCAGGGGCTGATTGCGACACCCTGGCACAAAACCCATGAACAATGGGGCGCGGTGCAGATTCAAAACCGCTTTAAAGAAAAAGCCGGCCGCTGGATGGAAGAGCAAGATTATGCGGCTTATTTGGCCGTTAGAGCGGTCGGTGAAGCCGCTACACGCACTAAATCCAACGACTTAAACCCCGTTAAAGAGTATATGCTAAGCGATGCCTTTGCCTTAAATGGCTATACCGGCAATCCTTTGTCCTTTCGCTCGTGGGACGGTCAGTTGCGGCAACCAGTTTTGCTGGCAGCGCCTCGATCATTGGTTGCTGTTGCGCCCATTGAAGGCTTTTTACATCCAAAAACCGAACTGGATACCTTGGGTTATGATCAACCCGAATCACAATGTAAGTGGGATAAATAAATGATATTGAAAAAAAAGAGCTTGGGTTTGTTTTTAGCGCTGGCGCTGGCAGGCATCGTTCATGCTGAAAGCGTCTTTGTCACGCTGGAAAAAGATAATGCGCTGGCGGTGGTTGATCCAATAACCGGCAAGCTAATCAAAACGGTGCCGATAGGTCAGCGCCCGCGGGGCATTGCCATCAGTCCCTACAACAAGCTTTTGTACATCGCCACCAGTGACGACAACACGATAAAAATAATTGATGCCGAAACCCTAAAAGAAGTCGGAAAATTACCGTCGGGCGATGACCCTGAGACTTTTGCGCTAAATCCTGCGGGTGACAAGATTTACGTATCAAACGAAGATGATAGCTTGGTAACGGTGATTGATATTGCCAAAAAGAAAGTCATCAAGCAAATCAAGGTCGGCGTGGAACCCGAAGGCATTACCGTTAGCCCGGATAATAAGTGGC
>CAIQND010000070.1 GCA_903873045.1 uncultured Methylococcaceae bacterium
TAGAGGACATCAGCAAACCCTTTTCTGGTTTTTTGGAATAACGCATAGCCTGACCAAGCAATGATCGTGGCTGCCAGCGTGTAAATACCCAATCCTGCCCAGTTTGGTAAATGACCCCAAATAAGTACTTCTCGTGCTTGTTCAATAATAAAGGTCAGCGGATTAGCCATAATGAACACACGAAATCTTTCCGGCACAGCCGTTACCGGGTAAAAAACAGGAGAAAGAAACATTAAAACGGTGGTAATGATACCCATAGTTTGTCCAACGTCGCGTAGAAAGACACCTATGGCAGCCAGTATCCAGGCAAGTCCGGTGGTGAGAATAACCAGTGGCAACAGGACTAACGGCGTAAAAACCGCTGTCCATTGTAAATAACCGTTAAAGAGTGCAAAAGCGGCCAGCAGTACGCACAGACTGATCAGGCTATGGAATAATGCGGCTCCCATGACAATCACCGGCAATATTTCCAAAGGGAACACCACCTTCTTGACGTAATTAACGTTGGAAAGAATAAGCAAGGGGGCGCGATTGACGACCTCGCTAAACAAACTTAGCACAATCATGCCAACAAACAAGACGACGGCAAATTGCGTTTTACTGTCGTCGCCACCGATGCCGCCCCAGCGGGATTTAAAAATCTCGGAAAATACAAACGTGTAAACGACCAGCATAAATACGGGATTAAAAAACGACCAGGCCAAGCCAATGGCAGAACCTTTATAGCGGCCCATGACTTCGCGTTTGGTCATTTGTACAATAAGCTGGCGGTTGCACCACAGACTTTTAGCCAAGGCTATGATGGATACAGGTTGGACAGCGTGAGGGTTGATTGCTACGGATAGTTTGGACATATCAATTAATGGGAAGGGCTATCGCTTAAATCTGTTGAATAATGACTGCAATAAATAAAGATACAGTGCCTTGTCGACTTTGTCTAAAAATCCCGCTTATATTCAATAGCCTTACCCGATCTTTAAATGATTTTGCCGTTCTGGCAAGTTTGAAGTAATTTAAGGTTTCAACGGCTTCGGCACTCATTAAATGGCGAATTTGATCCAAAGCTGAAATATTAATATCATTCCAATTTTTAAACCGGCCTTTTAAAACCATGCTTACCCTGTTAATTCTTGAGACCATTGAAGTATTAGCGCCAACCACTGCCTGAGGATGTTGTCTGTAAATCAAGGAGGGTTCTTCATCGTAATAAAAATAGCCATCAATTGCTGTAATCAATTGATACATCCACCAATCGTGAGAAACCACTTTCATCGGACTAATTTGTTCGATAATATTTTTAAAAGCCTGATTGAATGCCAAAGAATTTCCCCCTACAACACATTGAACAATTGCATTTCTAAAATTCTTGGGGAAAAGATAAATAGGAGACTTCTCGTAAATTACGCCATGCTCATCACCAAGCAAGGTGCTGCTGCCGTACAGCGATGGCTGATTGGCATTGGTTGCTTTAAGGCAGTTAACAGCCCGTTCTAATTTATCGGGCAACCAAATATCGTCTTGATCGGAGAAAAAATAATAATCCGCTTTTATCTCAGAATCCCTTGCCAAACCCATAAAATTATCAGCAAAACCAGTTGAGGGGCCTTGCTTTAAAATGATGCGATCAGAACCGGTTTTTTTCTGGTAATCGCTAATAATAGCCAAGGTATTGTCACTAGAGCCATCATCGCTGATAATGATTTTCCAATTTTTGAAGGTCTGCCTGCAAATTGAATCAAGCTGTTCAGCTATATATTTCCCGCCATTGTATGTCCCCATGAGGATTACAACACCAGGTGCATATTCCGCCTCAAGTTGAACGCGCTCACTCTTCATAAAATTTAATTAATTGGCTGTTTTGGCTGTTCGGTTATTCGGGTTATGAATCCATTCGTATTTATTGGCTTATCGCCAGGATGCTGTCCGAAAACTTGGTTCCTGAGATTTTTTACGCAATATACAGTAGTAAATTTTCTGTATTTTTTATTGTTGGATTGACTTTTAGTTGGCTAAAATGAATGTTGATTGCCAACATATTGAGTTTATAGTACAGCATAAATATAAATACGGTTGCAAATATTGATAAAATCCAACACTAAGTCAACCTATAAACAGATACCCATTGCCCGCCACCTCCTTTGCAAGGGCTGTCGGTACTTGGGACAACGCTAACCCTGTCAAGGTGATAGAGGTATCAATCAGACCATCATTATTTAAGTCATAATGAAAGGTCGCACCTTTATAGCCATCCGCCCCCTGGTTTTCCATGGCAAATACCGGCTTGCTGACACCGGCATTCCAGCCCCAGATATTGACCTGATCACCCGCGCTAAAATCGGTGACTGTTGACCAGGTGGTCGTGCCGCCGCGACCATCCAAAAATATTGTGTCATTACCATTGCCGCCGGTCAGGAAGTTGGAGCCTGTGCCGCCATCAAGCACATCATTGCCAGCGCCACCATTGGCTGCATCATCACCCGCTAATAAGTTCATAAAATCGTTACCGGTTGATCCACCAATAATGTCCCCGGTTGCGTTGCCCAAGAATTGATATTCTAAAAAAGTGACCGGGCCGGTATATTTGGTGGGCATAACATAGCTCGATGTGCCATCGCTGGCACTTGAGGTAAACAAAGGCACGGGCGTGTACTGCGCAATAAATTCGCTAATCGATAAGCTTCCGTCCAAAAAGCTTAGGCTTTCAATGCTCAACAAGGTATCCGTACCTTGTGAACTCTTGATCATCAGAGTATTACCGTCACTTGAGCGGCCGACTTCAGTAACAGCGCTCTTATTAAAGTCAAAAATGACGGTGTCATTACCGACACCCCCATCAAATAAATCATCGCCACTCGTACCCACTAAATTATCATTTCCAGAAGTACCTGTGATGATGCGGTTTAACAACGTATTGTTCTGCGATAACTCGGCAATAATCGTATTATAAATAAATGAGTTGCCAATATCGGCCCACCATTTGCCAGTACTCTTAACGCCAATAACAGAATTACCTACCAAGAGCGGCCCCCCAGAGCTTCCGTGCCCCATAACCTCTACCGATGACTCATAAATACCGTAGACCTTATTATTAAAAACGGACGCTGACTGCATCATCATCCCGGATGAACCAACTGGATAACCAACCGTTATTGCTGTCTGGTTTCCGTTATAACCCGGATCTAGCCCCAACCAACCCAGTGAGTCGCCAATTGGCGTATCAATACCGATCAACGCGACATCAAACTGGGATTCGCTTTGCAACATCGTCTGGTTATTTCCATCGGAATAGATTTGCGATGTCCAGGTATTCGCTGTCCATTTCGAGAAAGTTGGATTTGAAATCCACGATTCGAACAATCCGGTATTCGAGTTGTAATCAGCCCCGAAATAGAATTCAAATCCCGTGGCCCAGCCTTTTTCATCAGGATTAAATACACAATGACCAGCCGTCAGGATATCGTTTCGCCCAACGAGACTGCAAGTGCCGAGAGTTATTGAGCCATCAGACCATGTTGTCTTGATCAGCCCAATATCCTTATAGGGTTGAGTGCTTCGTTCGCTGAAATTAAGTTCAATCATTGGGTGTGTTTCAGATAACTCATAATTAATGGCTACCACTTAAGCCGGGACAAGAAATTTTAGTTAACGCCATCATACCGGCAAGGATGGTAACTTGCCGATAACGTTGCCGCATGATTTAGGATCTATGCAAAACCACAGCGTCACATCCGTGTGACTGGATTCCGGCATCCCTGCAGGAATGACGGTAGGAGTGCGCATGAAATAACTTCGGCATCTTGCTCCCTCTCCCACCCGGAGAGGGCTGGTGAGGGGATATAAATGGTCAAGTTATTTCATGCACGTTTCTTAACACGGGACAGACCTGACAGGTTTTATAAACCTGTCAGGTCTAGCATCGGTATTTTGCCACAACTAAAGTGAGTAGCCTAAATTTAGCTAAGCTTAACTAATCAATAAATACCCATTACCTGCTACGGTATGCGCAACGCCTGCCGGTACTTGAGACAACGCCAACCCGGTCAAGGTGATGGAGGTATCAATCAGACCGTCGTTATTTAAGTCATAATGAAAAGTCGCACCTTTATAGCCGTCTGCGCCCTGGTTTTCCATGGCAAATAGCTGCTTGCTGACACCGGCATTCCAGCCCCAGATATTAACCTGATCACCGGCGCTAAAATCAGTGACTGTTGACCAAGTGGTTGTGCCACCGCGACCATCCAAAAATATCGTATCATTACCGCTGCCGCCGGTCAGGAAGTTAGAGCCTGTGCCGCCATCAAGCACATCATTACCTGCACCGCCATTGGCGGCATCGTCACCGCCCAGCAGGTTGATAAAATCATTATTGGTTGCGCCGGTAATCACATCTCCGGTTGCATTACCCAGTAATTGATAGTCTAAAAAAGTGACCGGGCCGACATATTTTGCGACCTGTACGACTAACTTTTTCAGATGGCACGATTAATACGATAGTGGCATAATCAGTACACACAGTCCTGCTTGGAGGAAGCCATCATGTCTAACATAAAAGTTAAAATTGACGTCAACTATAGCGAAACCGAA
>CAIQND010000071.1 GCA_903873045.1 uncultured Methylococcaceae bacterium
ATAATGACACCTTATGGAGTGTTATCCAGACCGATATTCCCGCCTTGTTACCTTTACTACAGCACTTACAGCAAACAAACGCATGAGTAAAACCAAACTGGAACTGACTTGGATAGGCAAGGATAAGCGCCCTAAACTGGAACCAAGAATATTACTGGAAGACGCAAGCTTGTCTTATCATGCAAAATTCAAACGTCCCCCGCGTCCGTTGGGAGAAGGGCTGGGGGAGCGGGAAGACCAGTTTGATAACAAGCTGATTTTTGGTGACAACTTGCTGGCGTTAAAAGCCTTGGAACAAGCCTATGCAGGCAAAGTAAAGTGCGTTTTTATTGATCCGCCGTACAATACCGGCAGTGCCTTTACCCATTATGATGACGGCTTGGAGCATTCGATTTGGCTGTCGTTGATACGTGATCGTCTGGAGATTATCCGTTCATTATTGTCGGATGATGGTTCGTTGTGGATTACCATTGATGATAATGAAGCGCATTATTTGAAGGTATTATGTGATGAGATTTTTGGACGGATAAACTTTGTATCAAATGTGGTATGGCAAAAACGAATTTCTCCTGACAGTGATGCGAAATTCTTATCTGGAACACATGACCATTTGCTCGTAATAGCCAAAAACATTTCAAACTGTTTTATGAACCGGTTGCCTCGTACGGAAGAACAAGATGACCGTTATCAAAACCCTGATAATGATCCACGCGGTATTTGGACAAGTAGTGATTTAACACGTAGAGAATATAGAGAACACGACTTTTATCCAATTTCACTTCCATCTGGAAGGGAGGTTTGGCCTGCCAGAGGAAGAAGTTGGTCGGTTCCCAAAGATAGTTTTGAACGACTGATCCAAGAAAATAGAATTTATTTTGGACCTAGCGGTAATGCGATGCCAAGGCGCAAACGATTTTTAACTGAGATACGTGGTGGATTAGTACCTACAACATGGTGGGCTTCTGATGTTGCGAAAAACGAAGATGGAAAACGTGAATTAAAAGCACTTTTTCCAAAGGAGGCCGATGTTTTTGCAACGCCCAAGCCAGAAAAACTAATTGAAAGAATATTGACAATTGCTACTAATTCTAACGACCTAGTCCTAGACTCCTTCGCAGGTTCCGGCACCACTGGTGCGGTCGCTCACAAAATGGGTCGGCGTTGGATCATGATTGAGTTCGGCGAACATTGCCACACCCACATTATTCCACGTCTTAAAAAAGTCATCGACGGTGAAGACCAAGGCGGTATTTCCAAAACAGTAAACTGGCAAGGCGGTGGCGGTTTTCGTTATTACAGTTTGGCTCCATCGTTATTGGAACAAGACCGTTGGGGTAACTGGGTAGTCAATAAAAACTACAATCCGGCGATGCTGGCAGAAGCGTTATGCAAATTGGAAGGCTTCACTTATGCGCCGTCCGATAGTCAATGGTGGAATCATGGGGTTTCGTCTGAGCAGGATTTCATTTATGTCACGACACAAAACCTGTCGCATCAGCAACTGGAAGAGTTGTCAGATGAAGTCGGCGGTGACCGTTCCTTGTTGGTGTGTTGTACAGCGTTTCGTGGCAAATCGGATCAGTTTCAAAATCTTACCTTAAAGAAAATCCCCAAGATGGTGCTGTCACGTTGCGAGTGGGCACATGACGATTACAGTTTGAATGTGGCTAACTTGCCGATGGCCGGATTATCATCAAGTGCTTCTTCTAGCGAGTTAGAAAGTAAAGCATTGGCTGTCACTTTAAAGAAAAGTGTGGAGAAAATAAAAAAAGATAATCAAACGCTGGATTTGTTTAATGAGAATGCGTTATGAATCAATTACAGATGATGACGGTCGACGATTGGTTAAAACGCATTCGTTTAGGCGAAGACTCTACGTTGGAATTTAAGCGCGTGATAATGCGTAGTCGGACTAAAGTTGATGCGCCTCATCCAGATAGTTTGGCCGATGAATTAGCGGCTATGGCCAATGCCAATGGCGGCACCTTAATTTTAGGGGTGGATGATTCTAAAGCGGTATTAGGTATAGCTTATGCCGATTTGGATACGGTTAAAAAGTGGTTGGCTGAATTGTGTCAAAACAAGATTGACCCGCCCTTGGATATTATGACTCGGCATATTGAATTGCCGGACAGTGCAGGGCAATTACAGCCCGTGATTATCGTGCAAGTGTTGCGTAGTTTAATGGTGCATAAAAGCCCCAATGGTTATTTTAAACGTGTTGCTCATGCCAAGCGTGAAATGAAACCCGAGGTCTTGGCAAGATTGTTTCAACAGCGCAGTCAGTCCCGTTTAATGCGTTTTGAAGAATTGGCGGTACCCACCACTCAGCTTAGCCAGGCCGATGCGTTGTTAATGCGCAATTTTTTAAAAGCCAACGAAGGTGAGCCGGCGATACAAATGCACCGCCTGCATTTAACCGCAGAGGACGAGGGTGAGCCGCGCTTAAGCGTGGCGGGTGTCTTGTTATGTACCTTAAAACCTACGCAATGGTTTCCTTCGGCTTATATTCAAGCCGTTGCTTATAGTGGTTTGATTAATGATCCGCAAGATCAAGTGGATGCTAAAGACTTTGATGGCCCCTTGGACAGGCAAATTTGGGATGCTTTTGATTTTGTGCGCTTGAATATGAAAGTGCCTGCCCGAAAGGTTTTAGGGCGTATTGATTACCCGCAATATAGCTTACGTGCGGTGTTTGAAGCGGTGGTTAATGCGGTGGCACATCGTGATTATTCGGTGAGTAATAGTCGTATTCGCTTACATTTATTTGCGGACAGGTTAGAGTTATATTCACCCGGCGCACTGCCTAATTCAATGACCGTTGAAACGATGCAAATGATGTCAATGCCCCGTAACGAGGTGCTTGCCAGTTTATTTTCGCGTTATTATCAGGTGCGCGATTCAGGGTTGGGACGTGAATATTTAATGGATAGACGGGGTTCAGGTGTGGACGTGATTTTAGCTGAAAGTGAAAAGTTATCAGGGAAAAAGCCGATTTACGAAAATATTGCCGATATGGAGTTAAAGTTGACAATCTATGCCGCCAGTTTACCTGATCAGGAGCAAAACGCATGAGCCAAAAAGTGTTTCAAACCGTTTCAGGGCGGTTAAGTTTACGTAAACCACAGCGCGATTCATTGGAAGCTTTACAGCGGGCCATTGCTGTATCACCGGATATGTTGCATCCGAAACGTGATGTTGCCGACGTGTTGGAAACTTTAAAACTTGAATTTCCCAAGCTGTCCGATTTTGAACGGGAATTTCCGTCCCTGTGTTTTTCCTTGGCAACCGGTGTGGGAAAAACCCGTTTGATGGGCGCGTTTATCAGTTATTTACATATCGCGCATGGCATCAGCAATTTTTTTGTCTTGGCACCCAATCTGACCATTTATAACAAACTGATTGCCGACTTTACGCCCAACACCAAAAAATATGTGTTTAAGGGCATTGCCGAGTTTGCCATCAACTCACCCAAAATCATTACCGGTGATGATTATGAAGTCAAAGGCCGTGCGCTGGATTTATTTGCTGCTGTTTCCATCAACATTTTCAATATTTCAAAAATCAATTCCGAAGTGCGTGGTGGTAAGTCGCCAAAGATTAAACGTTTGTCAGAATACTTGGGCGATAGCTACTTTAATTATTTGGCGGAACTGCCGGATTTGGTGTTGTTGATGGATGAATCTCACCGTTATAGAGCCGATGCCGGTGTTCGCGCACTGAACGAATTGAAACCGTTACTGGGACTGGAATTAACGGCAACCCCGTTTACGGAAAGCAGTAAAGGGCCGGTGCCGTTTAAAAACGTCGTCGTTGATTATCCCTTATCAATGGCGATGGATGATGGTTTTGTCAAAGAGCCGGCCGTGGTCACGCAACGTAATTTTGATGCCTCGCAACACACC
>CAIQND010000072.1 GCA_903873045.1 uncultured Methylococcaceae bacterium
CACTTGCCGGGATAACAACGTAACACCGGAATAACCCTTGCGTTCAGCGCAGTTGGAATAAATATGGTAACCGTCAATGCCCTCCAGCGCCTTGTCAATCTGATCGCTTTGCGCCTTGGTTTCCTGCAACAAAATACAGTCCGCATCAAGCAACGCCAGCGTTTCGGCAAAGCCTTTACCTTGTACCGCACGAATACCGTTGACATTCCAGGAAATTATTTTCATACGATGATTTCGTTTGCTGGGTTTAAGGTTGAGTATTCAAGAGAAATATAATGAACGGCGAAGCTGAACTTTCATTCGAACTGCGAACGCAATTCTTTCTTGGCTTGTTGCCAATCCAGAACTTCAATGCTGCCGGATAAGTATTTTTCTTCGGTCTCTTGGAGTGCTGTTTCATGCCAAGCCAGATTAGGAAGGCTAATTTCATTGGCTACCAAATCACCCCAAAGCGCTTCGATAATCTTAAATTTTTCGAGAACAGGCAAGTTATGAAGTTCAGTTATGTTCATAATAAGAATTACCTGTAATCGTTATTGATTAAGTTTAAATGTTGGGCAACGATAAAGCTGTTACCCGGTTACCAATCTGTGAATCATGAAAACTGCAAGATTGTGACACCGAGATAGCTGTAAGGTACGTAACGCGAACCATTTTCCGAACAATAAAGGTACGCAATGCAGATCACTTCTCTTGTGTAGGTTGACAGTGAAGTACGAACACCAACATTTGATGCGACTGAATATTTGGACAGGATGAATTTGGGGCAATCGCGAACGATGGGCTTCCATTGTCAGCGCATCCCAAAGCTCTAATCAATGATGATCGGATCAGAAACTAGGCCTTTCATCGGTAGTGTTGTATCAGCGGATGCATCAGGCTCTCTAAATGAAATTGAAACTGGAATAAACGCAACATTACTTGTTACTTGTAAAGTTTCTTCACCGTTGACCGGGGATAAAAAGTTTGTAATCAATAATGGGATCACAATACCGCTTGCTGTATCCATCGAACCAATGAATATTTGCTCCTTTTTAACTGAACTAAAAAGCCCACGTAGAGAATCATGCTCGCTATCAATCCCTATATCCGTCGCATCATAAAGCTCTCTAACTTCCTTTAGTTCGACGCGATCCATATTGAGGGTAACAAATTCCGCCCGTTTTTTTCCTACTTGTTTGACGACAAGACAAAGCACTGTAACGTCGGGATCGTTATATTTTTTGCGTTTGTATCTATTAATAAATCCTTTCAAGAAATGATCTGTTGTACGCATCTTTCCATAATTTGGCTTCAATGGAGGGGAGTCTGTTTCGATACGAGACACCACCTCATTATGATGCACGGGATAATTCAAGAATTCGATAGAAATTTCTCCGGTAGTGTCGGAAACCATAGACTGATAGCGTTGCAAATCTATTTGTATTAAGTCGGCCTCAAAAACCGGTTTTTCTAAAGCCACTTCACTCTTATATTTAGAGAGCGAACTCTTTAATGTTTCAAGTTCCGCAGTTGGTGAATCGCCTTTCTCTGTTCTGAATAGCTTATCGCTGAATAAATTAAGCAGAATACCCATAATAAGTAAACTGATCCCCGCAGCGAGAATTAGCCCTGAATAATTTCGTTGAAATTTAACATTGAGGTTTGGCTCATTTTTGCTTTTCATCCGATTCTCCTTTTTTAACTTTTGTATTGGCTAGGTATTTGCCGGTCATGTCAAAATCTTAAATTCAAGAGTTGAAACCAGGAATTCGCCCCTTATCCTCTTCCGAATACACCGCTTTCCAGACGCACAGGATCCTTCATTTGCCGAATACTCCGGGATTGTTTGGAAGGATTCAACGTATCGGAAATCTCCAAGATTTTTGGCAGGTATACGATATTGCTAATGACATCCCATTGCTTATCATCGGATTGATAGGGGTGTCGAGTCACAAATAAAGGAATAAGAATTCCCTTGCCTGCTTCAATCGGCATCGGGATATTAATGACATCCTCATTGGAATCTTTTGCAGCCGCTTTCAACTGACTGATATAGACGCCGGATGATCTTCCAGCCGTTTCATTTATTTGAACCTTGCTGGATAAACCCAGACGATCAAGGGTAACCTTGACATCAACTGCATCTCGTTTCCCTTTGTTTTGCAATATCAGGAATGTTACATGTTGTTCACCGTCATCCGCCGATGAATTATCTGGTAATAATATTGCTTTCGGTCTGATGGATACCTTGTCGTCAATAATTTCGTTGGGAACAATAGGGTAGTTGAGGAACTGGTTTTGCTTACGATCTTGTGAGACTGCCAACGATGAAAACAGCTCATGTGATAAGTCCACATACATCTCCTCAATTTTTGCGACCTGTACGACTAACTTTTTCAGATGGCACGATTAATACGATAGTGGCATAATCAGTACACACAGTCCTGCTTGGAGGAAGCCATCATGTCTAACATAAAAGTTAAAATTGACGTCAACTATAGCGAAACCGAA
>CAIQND010000073.1 GCA_903873045.1 uncultured Methylococcaceae bacterium
GCCGTACCTCCTCGTCACCGCTGACAGCGGTTCCGCCTCAGCAGCCGACCACACTCAGCGCGTCGGACATCCCCGTCACCGTCTCCATCACCGCTGACAGCAGCGCCGCCTCCACACTTAACGCGCCGTGCAACTTCATCGCCGCTGACAGCGTCGCCGCCTCAGCCGTTGACCATTCCATACGGTGAGTTTTGCCGCCTCAGCCTTTGACCACACTCAGCGCGCCGTACATCCTCGTCACCGCTGATAGCGGTTCTGCCTCAGCCGCCGAACCTTTAACATTGCGCGAGGTATCAAGATCATCAATACGCAGTAACCATTGACCCTGCTGCGAACGAGCCTGAAGAAACCCTGCAAGTGCGGTGAACAGCGAACCAAAATGCAGGGAGCCGGTAGGCGAAGGCGCAAACCGACCCCTATAAGGTTGTTTATCCAGCACGAAAAGCTGTTTTAGCCCATTTGTTTTTCCCGAATTTCATCGAGGGTTTTACAGTCAATACACAAACTGGCCGTGGGTCTGGCTTCAAGGCGACGTATGCCTATTTCTATACCACAAGACTCACAAAACCCATAATTCCCTGATTCAATTTCTTTAAGGGAATCATCAATTTTCTTAATGAGTCTACGTTCACGGTCACGCGTTCTTAATTCCAGACTGAATTCTGATTCCTGAGTCGCCCGATCATTAGGATCCGGGAAATTAGCGGCATCATCCTGCATGTGGTGCACGGTACGATCTACTTCGTGCATTAATTCGGCTTTCCAGTTTTTTAAAATGGTCTCAAAATGCTTTAACTGAGCATCATCCATATATTCTTCGCCTTCTTTTTCTTTGTAAGGCGCAAAACTGAAAGGTGATGCAACAATCGGTTTAGTACTATCGGTCATCCATTAACTCCTATAGACAGGATAAATAAAAACTGCGCATTTTTAGCAGAATAGTCACCAATTAGCAAGGATTATTGGTATCATTGACGTTTTTTTTATGAGCACTCTCATTATGCGCAAACAACTGGCGGAGCGAAATACAGACATATCTTCGTTTTATGTCATGGAATTGCTACGCAGAGCCAAGCAATTGGAAGCGCAAGGCATCGATGTTATTCACATGGAAATAGGTGAACCTGACTTTCCAACACCCCCCACCCTTGTCAGTGCCGCTATTAAGCACATTCAAACCGGCGAGGTTAAATACACGCCTGCCGCTGGTTTACCAGAACTACGAAAAAAAATAGCGGGCTTTTATCAACGCTGTTATGGTGTAACTATAGACGAACATCGTGTATTTGTAACCCCTGGTGCTTCTGGTGCGTTTTTACTGGCTCTTGGGGTAAGCCTTAACCCGAACGAAGAGCTATTGATGGCAGACCCCTGTTATCCGTGTAACAGTAACGTTGCTACCTTATTGGGTTGCAAAACCAAAACCATCCCGGTTGATGCCAGCACCGATTACCAGTTAACCGCAAAACATATCAAAGACCATTGGAAACACGCCACTCAAGGCGTTTTAATTGCCTCCCCTTCCAATCCTACCGGAACGCTTATTAGCCCTGAAGAATTAAAGCAAGTAATTGACACCGTTAATAGTCTGGGCGGATGCTTTTATTCGGATGAAATTTATCATGGACTGGTTTACGATAATCAGGCGACTACGGCACTTACGTTTAGCGATGAGGTATTTGTGATCAACAGCTTTTCCAAATATTTTGGCATGACCGGTTGGCGCATTGGTTGGTTGATTGTGCCTGAGCCGTTTATTGAAGCCACTGAGAAATTAGCCCAAAATATTTATATCGCAACGTCCACAGCATCCCAATATGTCGCCTTGGCGGCTTTTGATGAAAATACCCTGACAGAACTTGAAAACAGGCGGACAGAATTTGCCGCCAGACGGGATTTTCTTTATGATAATCTATTGCGCTTGGGGTTTGAGATACCGGTTAAACCCGCCGGTGCTTTTTATATTTATGTCAATTGCAAAAAATTTACCGATGACAGCCATCAATTTGCCTTGGATTTTTTGGAAGCGGAAGGGGTTGCCATAACACCGGGGCTGGATTTTGGTAGCCATGAAGCACAGCACACCCTGCGTTTTGCTTACACCACGTCTATCGCTAAAATGACCATCGCCATGCAGCGCCTGAAACGCTTTATTAACAGAGAATCACTATGACCGTAAAACAACTATCCGCCACCGCGTTAAACAACAAAATTCAACAGAAAGAACCCCTGTTTTTGCTGGATGTAAGGGAACCTAATGAATTTCAATTTGCCCATATTGCCGGCAGCGTATTGATTCCGCTTAATCAAATTCCCAACAGACTCAGTGAACTGGATCCGCAACAGGAAATTGTGGTGCTATGTCATCATGGCATGCGTAGCCTGCAAGCCGCCAATTATCTGGTGCAGTCCGGCTATAAAAACATTGCCAACTTAACCGGTGGCATTGATGCCTGGTCATGTAACTGTGATAATTCTGTGCGTCGTTATTAATAATATTAAATAATGACGTTGCATCCAATGTCGTTAAGTTAAGCCGTTCGCTGAGCGAAGTCGAAGCGATTTTGCCGGCTTCGGCTCCGCTCAGCCAACGGTTTATCTTCCCAAGGGGCGCATCCGCTACTTGGGAGCGACTAAAAGATTGGGTTGCTCAGTTACTTAAAGCACTCTCCCGCTGGAGAGGGTTAGGAGAGGGGAAATTAAAGTGGAGAAAATCCTTATTTAATCCCCCTCATCCCAACCTTCTCCCGCTGGAGAAGGAGCAAAGTTACTTGCGTCCCCCAAGTAGCGGATGCGTTCCTTCCCAAGAGGCGCTTAAGTTAATGAAATTGGCGTTGTATCTCTTTTTTTAGGGTAAAAACAGGTCAATATCTGCATTGATAACGGGGCTTTAAGTGGCATTATTAACCGTGTCGCTGAAAAAAAATACGCCTTGGCTGTAAATAGCTTTATCATACCCTATTGTATCGATAAATCGTGAGGATTAACCATGCCCTATACCCAAGACATTGTAGACGAAATAAACATTCTGGTTCGCTACAACCTGAGCACTACACAAGAAGGAATCAAGGTACATACAACGGCAGCACCCGAAGTAATTGCTGCCACAAAACGTTTGTACGATAAAGGATTGTTAACACAAGAAGATGGCGGTTATTTGACCAGCCTGGGTCTTGAAGCCTCAGAACAAGCACAAACCGTATTAAACCTGCTCCATCCTGCATAACAAAAAAATCGGTTAAAAGTCTCTAATAAACAGAGACTGAATCGGTAAAACAGGATAATAGAAGCTAAAATTGCAGACAAAAAAAGGCTTAACGATAACATCGGCAAGCCTTTTTTTATTGCTTTCGATAAGCAGCTACTAACTTAAGAAGGGACAGACCTGACAGGTTTTATAAACCTGTCAGGTCTAACTCCAATATTTTATACTGGCTAAAGTGGTTAGCCTTTTCGATAAGCTGTCAAGCTTCAAGAACAACCGCTGCCTTGAGCTTTTTCATGGCATTTTGTTCTAATTGCCTGATTCTCTCGGCTGAGACGTTATAGCGTGCCGCAAGCTCATGTAAGGTGGCTTTTTTATCCGCCAACCAGCGACTTGACAAAATATCCAAACTTCGCGCATCCAAGCCGGCCATCGCTTCTGCCAACAAGTCCTGTCCATGACCTTCCCAATCAGCATTTTCCAGCAATACAGACGGATCAGCGCCGTGTTGCTGAAGGTAGTTTGAAGGATACGCGCAACTTTCTTCTGACGACTCGTCAACGGGCATATCGAACGACATATCCTGACTGCCCAAACGCTTTTCCATTTCATAAACGTCACTGAGATCAACCTTCAAATCTTCTGCAATCGCCATAGCTTCGTCATTTGATAACCAGCCGATATCCCGCTTGGATTTACGTAAATTAAAAAACAGTTTACGCTGGGCTTTGGTGGTTGCGACTTTTACAATGCCCCAGTTTTTAATGACATATTCATGAATTTCGGCTTTAATCCAATGCACGGCAAAAGACACCAAGCGCACACCCACATCAGGATCAAAACGTTTAACCGCTTTCATCAAGCCGATATTGCCTTCCTGAATAATGTCCGGCATTGACAAACCGTAACCACTGTAACCTCTGGCAACATGAACAACAAAACGTAAATTGGTCATGACCAATTCTCGCGCCGCTTCCAAATCACCGTCATCTCTATACCTTAACGTTAACTCCCGCTCTTGTTCAGAGGTCAATCTGGGCATTTGCCTAACCAGATTTAAATAGGCATCAAATGTTCCAACCGATAAATTAACGGGCAAAGCCAATGCATTACTCATGGTATCTCCTGAGAAAAAACTTTTTGCGAATTCTAGCACTCTCTTAATAAGAGTGCCAATTAATTTTGGCTCTTCTGACTTTGGCGTGATCAAGTAATATAAAAAAATCAAATGGTTATGATATATTTTTAAAGCCTGATGATATTAACTGTAACCATTTTTTATCACCTAAAATGCTGTAACAGGGGTGGTATTTATTAATTCGTAGATAAAGCAATCGGTTAGAGATATTACAAAAACGAAAAAGTGGTTATTATTTTAGAATCTGCCAAGTGATTAATAGGTTATATCATATTGTTTTTTAAAAATTTTATTGATCACGCCAAAGTCAGAAGAGCCCTAAATAAACACAACTACAGAATAACAAATGCCCGTGCGGCGGTGCAACATGATTTTCGTATGGCGAAAAACGCCACATAATAGTTAAAAAATAAATAATTCCATTCTTAATCAATCACCTATTACCATTAGCACTCTAGGTGAAAGGTAAAGTAGGTTGGGTTAGCGATAGCGTAACCCAACCTACCGGCTAAACAGTAGCATTGCGAATTGCCTAAGAGGTTCGCTGAGCGGAGTCGAAGCGATTTTTCTGGCTTCGGCTCCGCTCAGCCAACGGCTTATCTTGCCAAAAGGCGCTTAACTTTATGGCATTGACGCTGAAGCGTGGGAACTAGGCGGACGATACGGGTCGGAGTTTGCAACCTGGATTGAAATATTTAAATACTTCAATCGATTTCAAAACCAAAAACAGGAATGCAACGATTATCAACTTAAGCCGGGGCAGTATGAATAGGCTCTGTTATTAGGTGTGTATTCTCTGCTTGTGAACAAGCAAAGCTAATGTCGCTTTTCGACTAAGTGGATAATAGACTTAGTGGGAGCGATGCCTACGTCGCGATTTGAAACGTTAGTCGCGACGTAGGCGTCGTTCCCACGATAGATCTGTCCATTTAAAGCGCAACGATTTTACACATACCCATCACTTCAAGGCATGTTATCCCAGCTTAAGTTGGTAGCAGGAAAGACTATAATCGGGAGCGCTTTTTATTCGCGACGTGGGTACCCACACTCCCACGTCGCTTAGTTCTCTAGTTCTTGGTTGCGCCTGCTCCATCCAGTGACTTTAACGTTTCTTTTGCGACATCCATGCCTATAAAGTCCCCTTTTTTATCGATCGCTTTTTGCAAGAACTCACGGGCTTTAGTAGTATCATTTTGCTTGAAATAAATCATGCCCAAATGATAATTACTCACTGCGGACTCAGGTTCCTTTGCTAATACTTTTAACAACAATTCCTGGGCTTTGGCATAATTGCCTTGCCTGTAAGCAATCCAGCCTAAAGTATCCAGCGTATTAGGGTTATCGATTTTTTCTAACGGCACAGCCAGTTTAGCGGCACGCTCAATGCTGGCGCTGTCTTTGCCGTAATCAGACAAATAACTGGCTAGATTGTTAAGCGCTTCCATTGACTCGGGATGCTGCTTATAGGTCTCTTCAAACAACGCGATGGCTTTGTCTTGCTCACCACCTTGGGTATAAATAGTGGCCAAATCATTAACCAGTTCCATTGCACTTTTTGTGTTAACAAGTCCTTCTTGATAAGCTTTTATGGCTTCTGCTTTGTTTGCTTGAGCGCCATAAGACATGGCTATCATACGATAAGGAATGGGCCATTCAGGTTTAATAACTGACGCTTTTTTAAATGCACTAATGGCCTCATTAAACTTTTTATCGCTTAAGTAAACCCCGCCCAATAAATTGTAAGCGACAAAGTTTTTAGGTTGTTGCTTGATAATCGCATTCAACTTGGCAACTGCTTTATCGGCCTGTTTAAGCGCCAGGTAACTTTTAACCAGCTGAGTCAGTGGCTCTATCGCATCAGGCTGTATCGCCAGAGCACTTTCAAAGGCCGGTACACTTTTATCAACCTTACCTTCTGCCTGAAAAGCCAGACCGGACAGAAAATAGCCCATACCTTCTTTAGGAACCGCTTCCTGCAAACGTTTTGCAGTATCTTGCGCCTTATCCCACTTTTTCTGGGTTAGGTATACTTTATAGATGGCTTCCAGTCCGCGCTTGCTTTTAGGATCGGCTGTTAATAGCTCATTAATTTGCTGCACGGCACGCTCAGTCTCACCCGATTGTTGCAGTAAACTGGCCAAATCAAGTCTGGCATCTTCATCTTTAGGCGCAATCTGGATAATTTTTTCCATATTTTCACGCGCCAAAATAGGATCTTTATTCATTAAATGCGCGGTGCTGAGTAATTTGAGTATTTTAATGTTTTGAGGTTGATCAACCAGAACCGCTCTAAAATCACCAATTGCGTCGGGGATTTTGCTTTCTGACAAAGCAATCTCACCACGTAACGATAACGCATCAACATCGCGCGGATTTTCTTCGATAATTTGCTTAATCATCGCCTTGGCTTCGTCAACGCGTTTGGTTGCCAGATACAACTTGGCCAACCCGTTACGTGCTTTAATGGATTGCGGCCCCAACTTATCAAGCTCAACAATTTCTTTTAACGCCTGCTCTGCTTTATCGATATGCTTTTGTGCCAGTTCTAAATCAGCCAGTTTAAAGCGTAGATCATATTGCTGTGGACTTGCTTCAATCATAGGAAGCAATTCAGCTATCGCCATTTCAGGTGTTCTTTTAGCCAACAAAAAATCAATTAACATGGACTTGGCATTAACGTCATCAGGTAAATCCTTAACCGCTTGCCGCAATACCGCTTCTGAATTATCCAGTTGATTACTGGCCAGTAAAAATAAAGCCAAACGTTTACGATTCTCCAACTGTTGGGGCTGTATTTTAACGATAGCTTCAAGGGTTTGCTGCGCCTTATCCAGCGCTTTTGTATCTGTATACAACTTGGCAAGCATTAACAACGGTGATGTGTTGGTCGGATTTTTTTCACTATTTTTTTGCAATCTGGCGATGGCCAGATCAATTTTTCCGGCTCTGGCATCAAGAGAGGCCATTAATAAATTAGCCTGAACATCATCGGGCTGTTTTTTCAGTGCCGCTTCAAGCTGGGTTATTGCACTATCCGTGTTATTTTTAGCGATAAAAACACCCCCCATCAACACGATGCCCTCAACGTTTTCGGGATCAATCGCCTGAACTTCTTTCGCCATTTTTTCCGCATTATCAACCTGATTGACCATCAAATAAATTTGCCCCATTCTTAAACGGGACAGCAGATGCTTGGGATCTTCACCAATTACCGCCATATATTGACTCACGGCATTTTGCAACTCGCCTAATTTACTTAAGGATTCAGCCATTTGGTAGCGTGCTTCAACGTCTTTGGGATCCATTTGCAGGACATTCTTAAAAGACAATTGGGCTTTTTGATAATCGCCCGCTGTAAATAACTTGCTCCCTTCCTCCATGTACTTGGCTTTTCTTTCTTCAGAGCCGCCGCAAGCCGTTAGCAGACTGACCAAGGCCACAACAAGCAGCTTTTTTGAATGGGGTACTTTGAGTAACATTGATTAAATCCTGATTGGGTTATTTTGATGAATCAATACTTGCAGGTTAGCGATACAAAAACCAACATTAACCTGTTAATTGATTGACTTTAATTTTGACAACTTCAATTATACCAGTAAACTTATGGCTCATTATGAATTGTATTTTGTACAGTCTACCATTTAAGGCACCGAGACAAGAAATTTTAGTTAACGCCGTCATACCCCGGCAAGGGTGCCGGTATCCAGTGCCATGAATGGTAACTTTCCGATAACGTTGGCGCATGATTTAGTGCCTATACCAAATTACAGCGTTACATCCCCTTCGGCTGCGCTGAGGGCAGGCATGTGACTGGATTCCGGCATCCCTGCGGAAATAACGGACTTGTTGGCACTTGGCGAATCATTTTGCTGCTCACTGTCCCGTCTTAGTTGGTAGCCTAACATTGCAAACAATGACCAATATAGGCGTAGGCCGGAATAAGGCCAACCAAGCCTGTCTTGAGCTTGTCGAAGAGCGTAGTGGCGTTTCCGGCAACTCTCGTACAGAGTGCCGGAAACGCTTATTCTCGCTGGCGCTCGAAAAGCCTTATTCCGGCCTACATGAGCAGACACTTAGATTTGTCGGGTTACGCTATCGCTAACCTACACGGCAGGTTAAGGCTGCTGGGCTTCTTTCGTTTCCGGAACTATCGCACTGCTTACCGCCAGTTCTTTATGCTGATATTTTTGCTTAATTAACTTGTCTTCATATTCCTGAATAATGGTTTCCATTTCTACACTTTTAAATTGTAGTATAGGTTCAGATTTTAGCAAGCTGTCCAGCACACTTTTATTTTCATAACTGTTTAGCACTTCCTTGGCAGCTTCAAACATTTTTAAGTTTTTGCCTTCGCAGTTTTGCAGGTTGCTCTCGGTTTGTTTTTGAGTGTTTTCCAGATTGACATGCGTTGCACTCAGCTCATTTTTGGCCTTGTTTAACACATTGTATTTCTCAATCACTTCCAGCAATTTTGCATGGGTTTGTTCCAGCGTACTACTGACACTTGCATTAGTGCTTTTTTGTGCTGCCAATTCAGACCCTAAACGCTCTTCAGCAGAAGCCGCTGCGTCTTTATCCTTCTTTAATTTTTCAATATCCGAGACCAGCTTGTCTTTTTCTGTTTTAAGCAGATCGCGTTCCGTGGTGACCTCTTTAACCAAGGTTTGCAGCTTAAGCACCGCTTTATTGTTGCCATCCGCAGCCGGACGAGGTGCCGCTTGCGTTGTCGCCGACAGCAAACTGCCGAGTAACAAAACAGAAACAGGTAGTGATTTGATTATTCGGTTCATGGCAAGCTCTTTTTAAAAACGTGTATTAAGATCAAGTTGCATCACATCAACACCGTATTGCGGGCCGCTAATCACATTACCGGTTAACCAACGACCAGTCAGCCAGACGTTTTTAACCAAGCCGTAATTACCACCGACAGTCCAGCCTTTAACGTTAGTGCCACCGAGATGGAAATCAGAATCGGTGAAAGCATCCAATACAGCATCACGCTCTAAATATTTATAATAGGTAAAGACGCTCCACTTGCCAAACGCATCGACCTTAGGCCAGCCCAAATCCGCCCTAACCTGAAAGGCGTTTGTTTCGCCTTTAGATGACTGACCACCACCATTAACAAAAATATCTCTATATTCATTTGAGATTGAATAACCCAAATTCTTTGCATAATCTGCGCTAAATTTAAGATGTGTTGGAGCAAACAGTGCCATATCGTAAACAGCATTAATGTCCAATATATTATAATTCGTTGCCAAACCAGCCAATCCAGGCAGTGTAGTTACTACACCATTAGAAGTGATTTGATTATTACAAATTGATGCCAAAGTGTTTCCACCCTGCATATATTGAGGAACTGATTGATTCATTTCTGCGGAGTTAAAAGCACAGTCATAATTATTAGCTTTATTTGTGTTAGATACCGCTTTAATATTTTGATAACTAAAATAAGCAACTCCCATTTGCATGGTGTCTTGGTTAGCAAAACCCCAATCAAGTCCAGCCTGTCCTCCAACTAACCATTTATCACGCGTGCTTAGCCCGGTTGAGGATTGTAAAGGAAATATTCCGGCTGTTGTATATATTGAAGGACCTTTACCCTCAATTGAGTCAGATATATCAGACTTATCCAATTGATGACGAACCGTACCAAAAGCACCTTCGAAAGATAAATCTTCATCCCATACTAACTCACTTCCACCCGTGAAGAACGGATTAGGTGTTCGACCAGCCATGACTGTTAACCAGTTAAATTTATTGTCATTAAACTTGTTATATTTAAGGTAAGCTCGATCAATATTAAAGTCATATCGACTATCATAATTTCCCATCGTTTGATTGGTCGACACCGGGTTACGAATATTACCAGTAGCCAAACGCATACCCGCATCAAATCCCTCTGCGATATTGACATCAATACCTAAACGAACTCTTTCACGCGCCTGATTAAGATCACCTTTCGTATTTAATGCATAAGCATTTGGCCCAATATTATAGGCATTACCCAATCCACCAACGCCGTTAATAGTTGGCCAGTCTAAATAAGTTCCATTAGGCACGTTATCTTGCGCCATAAAACTGGATTGCTCTCTTATACGCATATCTCCTGACAACTTAAAGCGCTTGATCCATTCCGGCAGCGCATTAGGCAACCCCCATTGTTCTTTTTTGGCTTTTGCCATCACATCGCCAACCACTTCTTCACGCAGTTCACTACGCACTTGCTGGCGAATTTCATCTTTAACAAAATCAGGCACATACGCCACCCGCACTTCATCCGCTGGCACGGCTTCTTTGGCGGCCACCTCTTTGGGCGCAGCTGACTTTGCTTCAGCAACCTGCTGATCAGCGTCAACTTCGGCTTGCTTGATCATTTCATTGGCCGTTTTATCGGTCAAAATGCCTTGCTTCACTAACTGCTTAATCAGGTTGGTTGTGGTATTGCGCAACTTAAGCAATTCCTCCTTTTCACCCGCCTGCGTCAAGCCGGCTGCACATAGCAAGGCTAAAGCCAGTAGCGGTTTCTTGTGGTCCATAGATATTTCCTGAAAATTTTAAATTAAATTTGGTGTCGTTCGAGTGTAAATAATCAAGCCCCCTCGCTTTGCTCTCCCCCTTTGAAAAATGGGGATTGAGGGGGATTTATCTAATAAAATCTCCCCTAACCCCTCTTTTTCAAAGAGGGGGACTGAACAATTACGTTCGAGTTAGGCTTAGCAGCTAAAGCCGTGATGAAATTTTTAGTTTAACGGGCTGCTCCATTCCGGGCGGCGGCGCTTCTTTTGCTTTTTTAAATTTACCCAGCAGCTTGTTTAATAACTTGTCAATATCCGGATCATTACTGCCGCGTGACAATTCAAAACGGGTTACCGTGCCATCAGGATTCAGCCAAATCTTGACGATGGCTGAATAACTTTTTCTACGTAAATCATCATGCTCTGACAAAATATCAACTAAACTGTCTTTTATAGTGCCTGCATACCAGGCAAAAGGACTGCCACCACCCCCGCCCAACAGACCTTTGCCGCCTTTACGTCCGACCATGCCAAAGGCATCAGTACCGGCAGTACCTTCTGCATCCAAACCGGTATCAGCAGCCGGTTTTTCATCAGGCACATCAGGCAACGGCTCAGGATCTGGCTCGGATTCTTCAATTTTTTCCTGCACTTCCGGTTCCGGTGGTTGTTCCACTTTTGGCGGTGGCGGCGGTGGGGGTGGTGGCTTAAATAAGGTAATCGGCTGAATTTTTTTTTCATGCTTGACGGGCTTCTCACCGACAAAACCGCTAATAACCTTAAACACATAAACCAGTGCAACAAGGAGTATCAAGCCGCCTATGATCTTAGGTATATAAACCCTGAAATGTTTGTTATTACTCATAAAACAATAAAAAGTATTTGATTCTTAAAAAGTATTAAAAGCTTTCACCGTGAAGAGCTTTAACTACGAAAAGCTTTCACCACGAAGACACGAAGAGCACGAAGTTTTTTGTGTCTTCGTGGTGAATATCTTTCACGTTGTAGTTTTTTCTTCGTGTCTTCGTGGTGAATAAAATAGATAAACAGGCAAACCTACTTAACCAGATTCTGGGTTACCAAGCCGACTTGGGTAATTTCAAGCCTGCCCAACAAGGCAAGAATATCGATAACGCTTTGATACTGAACGGTTGCATCACCCTTAACAACGACCGGCAAGGCAGGGTTAACCGCTTTATACTGCTGTAAAGTGGTTTCCAGTTGCTCCATGGTGACCGGAAAAGTATCCAGAAAAATGGTGCCATCAGCGGTTACCGTAATGGCTTTGGTTTGGGGCTTGGACAAACTGGGCGTATTACTGGCTTTAGGCAAATTAACCTGTACGCCCTGCACCGCTGCCGTGGTCATCAGGATAAATACAATCAATAATACATAAGCCAAATCAAGCATTGGCGTGACGTTAATTTCGTCATAGGCCGCATTTTCTTCTTGCAATTTCATAGTTCAATTTTCTCTGGCAGAATCTGTGTCGTGGGAGCGCCGCCTACGTCGCGACTTGAAGCGTTAGTCGCGACGTAGGTGTCGCTCCCACAACGGCATTATTTTAAATAAGGTCTAATGAACTGGATCAGGTATGTTGCTCGCTTAATTTGGCAACAAACTCGTCAACAAAAACGTGCATGTCCGCTGTAATTTCCTTAATTTGGCCACCTAAATAGTTGTAACCAAATAAACACGGAATCGCTACGATAAGACCGGCTACCGTTGCCGTTAAGGCACCGGCAATACCAGGTGCAATCGCGTTTACATTCACTTCACCGCTGACAGCAATCGCCGCGAAAGTAATCATTACCCCGATAACCGTACCCAACAACCCCAAAAAGGGGCCACCACTAATCGCGATGGTTAATAGTACCATTTGTGCATTCAGTTTTTGCAGCTCTCTGGTTAAGGTGGCATCCATACTGGCTCTTACCGCATTCATGGCTTGAGCCGACAGCACTTGTTCAGTTCCCGGCAAACCGTTGGGTTTATATAAGCGACGATTCATTTCCTCTACACCGACATGGTATAGCTTATAAATGGTCGATCCGGCAAAGGCACCATGTTTTTTGGTAAACGATAACAACAAGGGTGATTCATCAAAGTCTTTGTCATTTTCATCGTCTTGGCTGTTTAAATTGCCCAACTCTTCGGTGGTCAATTTCTTGTAAGCAGCCCCGAATTTTTTGTTTTCGCCTTGAACCCGACTCAGAACGACGGCTTTAATAATCATCACCATCCAACTGACGACAAACATCACACCCAAAATACCGATAATAATCCAGCCATCCGTGGTTACGTTTTTCAACGAACCCATAATCAGAGACTCGCCGCCCTCTTCCGTATCGGGCGTGCTGTCTTCGCCATAAGTCAGCAAGGTTACGGCCGGCCCCTGCATTTGGATGTCAAACTTAATGGCATTGGCATCCAGCACCACTTTATTAACCGCAAACTGATCAAGCGAACCTGCCAAGCCACGCGCACCAAATGAATCGGCGCCGATAGTCATGTTACTGGTTAAATCACGCGTCGCCACACCCAAAGACCCGGAAGCCACGCCATCAATAGTTAACACCAGCGTGCTAAAATTAGCGGTTAAGGCAATATGATGCCAAGCACCCAAAGTTAAGAGGGCCGGTGCTTTAAATTGTTGCTTGGAACCTTCTTCAACGTCTACAGCAACCGTTTCACCCAAAATAGATAAAGTGACATTACCGCCGGCACCAGAGCGTTGAAAAATTACACCATTGGTTTGAGCTTGATCTATTTTTACCCAGCTTGAAACCGTCCAACCCGCAGTCGGTGACATTTGCAACGATGGTGTTGCCGGAACCCGAATAATCTGGCTACCATTAAAGACCGCCGCGTCGCCAATGAGACCACTATCACCCATGGTTGAGGTCATTTCGCTGGCATTATTGCCATAAGCCGTTAAATCCTTTGCACCCGACTGGCCAAATCCAAACCCAAGCACTTGATTAACATCAAAAGAACCGGCCGCATCCTGCGCATCAACCGCTTTCGGATTACCGTAATAAAGCCAGATAGCAGGTTCGGGGGCAGCCGCCAGATCTGCGGGTAACTTAACCCAAATCAGCGCCATTTCATTAACGGGATCCAATTTTTCAATATAAAACTTAAGTGGCGTTTCTTCGTCAGCAGCCAGTACGCGAATATCTTTGCCCTTCTCGGCAAGATCTGCAAAAAATGCAAAGTTTCCGGTATGTAAACGCACTAAAGCAAAGGCAGCCGCAGGCACTGTAATGCCGTCCTGTTTTAACTTTTGCGCATCTATCGTTATTTTTTTCTTATATCCCCAATCTGCATTCCACCAGGCCGATGCTATGGATGGAATAAATAAAAGGACTATCAACAAAAAACCACACCGTTTCATTATTTTTCTCAGTTGCGTATTAATTTTTGTCATTATCCCAGAGCTTCATGACATTATTATGACGATGGCTTACAAACTTATATTGAAAATATTGAAGACATAAAAAACCGGCGTTAACTTAGGTTAAAACCGGTTTTATCAAAGATTTGAAGTTACTATCCAGCCGTTAAAAATAGAAAAAGAAACCGATTTGGCTAATGGGCACGGACAACGCAGGTCGTGAGTTGCAAACCCCGTCACGCTTGATGTAGATTTTTATTCACCACGAAGACACGAAGATCGCGAAGAAAGAAAAAAACTTCGTGATCTTCGTGTCTTCGTGGTGAAAAGCTTTTAAGGTTTTTTGTTCAGGCGTAGGCCGGAATAAGACCACCCAAGCGTAGCGCGTGGTGGCGTTTCCGCCACACTCGTACCGGATGCCGGAAACGCTTATTCTCGCTTGCGCTCGAAAAGCCTTATTCCGGCCTACCGTTTTTTCAAGTTTGAGCCTTAATCACCAAACCCTAACACCTCGACACTAAACATACCCAACGCTGCATTTTTGTTATTTTGCGCGCCCTTTTCATCAACGCCGGTTACCGCTTGTGCTACCTGACTCACATTGGCCGTCATATTACTGGTGCCTGTCAAACCTGCGGCCAAACTACCGGTAGAGGCAGCCGGTACACCGGTACTAACACCGCCAACCTGAATATTGTTGGCACCTAAAACAGCCGTTGCAGAAATAGTGACGTTAGTGCCGCCGATACCGGCTTCACCGGCATTAACCACACCTTGCGGTGCAAAAAGAAAGACGTTACCTGCTGGTGTACCCGGACTTGCCGCTGTACGAATACCACTACCACTGGTTATTTTTGGCGCAGGAATAACCAACTGATTGTTACTATCATAATAAGGTGCATCAACCGTTACCGCCAAGGCTGATTTAGCGCCCTTACCCGCATCAATGTTTCCTTCTGATGACCAAATCAAAATATCACCACCGCCCAAGGTAAATACGCGTGAGGTATTAACGATAAAGTCATTTTTAACAAAAGCATTAATGTCACCTTGCGCTTGTGCCACGATACCCAACTTATCAGCTGACTTGGCACCAGCACCACTAGGCGCTACGGCAAGACCTGCGTTAACTTGACCGCCAGGCACCAATAAATTAATACCTCCGCCATTAACGGTTTGTAACTTGCTGAAGAATAAATTTAAATCCCCTTTCCATTGATTACCTGGAAACAAGGTGTCAATCGCCGTAAATCCGCCTTGATTTCCCAACGCCTTATTACCTGCCGAGGCTGACCCTGCAATTTTTAATTCATTAAAAAACACCTGGGTCAAAATTACATTTAACTGAGGCTGAACAATCAATGTTTGATCACCTGTCAAGTTTGAAAATGCTGTTAAGGCATCGGTATTAGATAACGAAGCATTACCGGTTCGTTGTTGCATAAATCCGGTTATCAAGGTTTCAACCTGAGCCAATTGCTTTATATAAAGCGGATTCGTTAACAAATATTTATCGATAAACGCCGAATAACTAGGAGTACCTGCATTTAAGCCAACCAATACATCCAGGGATGCCCCGGTACTGGGTAAACTTGAGTTATATAGATTACCAATCGTAGTTAATCCGACCGAAGCCCCCAGATCCAGATTTCTTCCGGTTTTAACCAAGGTATTACCCGGCCCGCTTATAGAAATCTGGTACAAATTATTTAGGCTTGTCGGTGTTCCATTTCTATTCAAATCTGCTGTAAAAATCAAATCACGTCCTGCTGAAATAATGGAAGTATCCGTTTGATTAATTTGCTGAATTTGAATAGGCGTATTTTTTAAATCATTACCCGCTTGGATAATGGCCTGTTTAGGCAAAATAATTTGCACTTTAGAAATATCACCCATTTGCGCAATCAATCTGGCAGGCTTGGCATCCGCACTATGAATTGGCGTTGTAGCATGAATCAAAGGACTTACCCCGCCCCCTTTAGATACACCGGGAATACCACTGGCATCTATTGCCACCGTATCAAACGTGTTTGCCGCATCAAGTAGTTTTTGATCATTAGCTGCTATTATTGTCGATGCGGCATTTGGCAATAGCGCAGGATTGGCATCCGACATAATGACACTGTATTGTCCGGTAGTCGACGTGATAGCCTGTTTTGCCAGCACATTTAGATTCGAGACCGCCGATGGAAACAGGATAATGTCATGATCAAGCTTAACACTGCCCCCAAAAGCGGTTACATCCAGTGATGCGGGATAAACGGCAGTCAATTTCTGTTCATTAGGATTGGTAATATTCAGTATATTGGTAATGATGCTGGTGTCTGCATTTAAATGAACATCCCCTGATAAAGATTTTAGAGCCAGTTTGCTTTTATCGGTGTAAGTAAAAAACTTGGGGTAATCATTATTTAAAACCATCGCATCGGATACGGCTGATATTTTTATACCGGTACCGGCATTTAAAGTCAGGTTACTGTTGCCCGCTATCGGATCACTTTGATCTCCACTCATGACAATTTGCGGGCCATTAGTAAAGGCAAATTGATAATTACCAGGATTTGTAACGTTTGTAGCGGCACTACCAGTGATTTGACCACCTGTAGTAATAATGCCATCCCCTTTACCCAAGAAATAAGCACCGCCATTTATGTCACCGCCTGCCTTAACCTGCATTGACCCTCCGCCCAGAACTTGCAAGCTATTATTCGATTGCAGCACCTTACCATTAGAATCATATACTATACTGCCCGTCTGCTTTCCTGTAGTCGGCATCATCACAGAAAGATCATTGATATTACCCAGCGCCGCTATATCAACCTTGCCGCCACCCAATGAACCGATGTTTTGCTGAAATTGGCTGGCATCAATTGCCCATGCAGTTAAATTCCCATCCCTTAAACCTGCACCCGAATCGGGATTCCCTTGACGTAACAACCATGGGCTAAGAAACTGATTACTAATTGCCCCTGCAATATCACCACCCGCGCGGATAATCAAATCCCCGCCTGCTATCGGATATTCACCAACAGCACCGGTATTTTGGTTGGCCAATTGTGCTAAATTATTGCCATCCAAGGTTCCATAAGGATTCTTAACATCCTGTCGACCCGCGTTATAAACCGTTGAAGTTTGATCTGTAAAATTAATATTGCCACCTGAAGCCAGTTCGATATTACCTGAACCTGTATGTATGCTTACCCCTGAACCGATGGTCAAATCTTTTGCAGCAACCGTTGCAACTTTGTCGGCACTGGTTAAATCGGCACCGGAAATCAGTTGAAATGACCAAGAATCGCTATTTTGTAATAGGCCTTGGGTACCCTCAGCATTTATCACAAATCCATCCGTCAGTGAATTAGTCATAGCTAAGGCATCGCTTGCTCTAATAGCCAAACTGCCAATTATTGGCATCCCTGATTGCCCCTGACTCAGATTTGACAAATCCCATCCTGGTGCCGGTGATGCGCCCGGAGTCGACGGCGATGTTGACATATCCGGGGTCAAGTTACCTGAGGCGAAAGACAGTTTACCGTTATAGTCAATCTCGACGCCGGGACGCAACACCAGCCCTCCTCCCAGATTGGCAACATTCGCTGCGGCGGCTGTCATATAATTGACAGTATCGTTATTTATATTGCTAATAAGCGTGCTATCTATCAGTCCGTTGTTGATGCCATTAACGATGCTGGTATTAATATCCGTATTGGTATATTTTTGCACACCCTGTGCATAGAACTGGCTAGCGCCCTTAACTGCGCCCGCAATCGGTTGAATATTAATGCCGTCAGTATTGATACCGTCACTGGAAGTACGCAGGGCACTAAGCGTAACACTACCACCTGCCCCTGAACTGCCACCAACATCAATAGTTGAACCCTTTTTAAGCTCTATCCCGCTGTGATCAACTACCAATGAATCGACCGAAGACAGCAAGACTTTACCGCCCTTGTTGCCGATCGCCGTTAACAAACTGCCTGCTTCCAGCGTTATTTTATCACCGGCATAAACATTAATATTACCGCCTTGAGCGACGCTGTTGGCATTAAGCTGTCCAAAAATATCAACCGCGCCTTTATCGGCGACCAAGGTGATGTTGTTGGCATTGATTACCGAGTTTGCAGTATCAACAATGCCCGCATCACGTGTTCGGAAATAAATCGAATGGGAGATACCGGCCTTATTAAGCACGGCCATCAGACTATCAAAACTGGACGCAGGACTGAAAGTTGATATATCTAAGGTGGCGCTACCACCATTGGCCTTTATATCACCGGCCAACGTCACATTCTGATTAAGATTGGCAGCCTTAAAAACCAGATTGCCACCCGCTGCTAAACCGCCACCCGTACTGACATCCAATTTAGAGCCTGGTGCCAACGATACCGAACCGTTATCTGAAATAGCGGTAAAGGTGCCACCTGGCGTGTAATCAAGGGTGTCAGCAAAGGCCATGGCTTTACCGGCCAGATCAATAGTAGCGGCAGAACCCACGGTCACAGCACCGGTCAAGGCATGAAGACTTAACGCACCGGAAGACAGCAGCGCATTAGCATTAAAACCCACTGTATTGCCTATAAAGGCCATTGAACCACCAAAGACGGGCGCTACCGGAGTATACGAACTGCCGTTCCTATTGATTTGCAAGGCATGACCACTGGCATCCAGTGTTAAGCTGGAACCCCCCGTCGTGGTTAGATACCCGGCATTTAAATTCATATCTCCGGCAACCGTCATCACGCTTTTGCCATCGGCAATAAAGCCGTTATTAACCGTCAAATTAACGCTATTAAAACCATTAAGCCCAAAGTTTCCGGCACCTTGGGTAAAATTAGCCGCCAATAAATCCAGACTGCCTTGCCCTGTCCCTGGTGTTGATGCAATAGCGTTCATCGGATTCGCCAAGATCAGATTAGTCGCCTGCAATTTAGCCGCTTGGCCGCTACTGCCAAAACCCGAAAGACTGGCCGCATCAACAACCAAGCTATTAAATGTTATTGGCGCTAACTTGCCGTTACTATCTATCTGACCTACATTGCCATAAAAATTTACCGAGCTTTGGCTATTTAAGACCAACTCATCAACTGACAGATTGGTGAGTTGTTGATTGGTTAAATTCAACGCATTACCTGTCAATCCTAAGGGTATATCACCCATATTAATCGCGTTGGCACTTAAATTTAACGAGCCACCATGCATCAGAATATTGCCATTTAGTACGGTAGAACCGGCATCCAGCAACATGGATTTAGAGGCGCTTAAAACTGCACCTTGATCAATCAACAAACTGCCTGTTGAGCTGGGTGATGAATGGTTTACCGTCATTTGTTTATCAGCAGAAACCCGTAAAAGAGCACTGTCGCCAGCCAGATTAAATACTGAATCACCGGTATTGACAGTGCCGCTACTGGTTAGCGTTGCGCCACTTTTTACTTCAACCGTACTTTTAGCGGCGGCAACCAAATCCAGGATTTGTAACTGTGTACCTTGATCAAAGGTCACATTATCAGACGTAACGGTCAAGTTGGTATTGCCCGTTAAACTATCAGATTGGCGAGTACCGCCCAACAATAAACTATCAACGTGCAATTGACTTAAATTCTGATCCAATAATTGTAAAGTTCCCTGCGTTGCCTGGGAGCTAAGGCTGGTTACCACTTCGATATTTTGATTGCGTGCGGAAATATCCATTTTAGCACCCCTGCCATTCGGGGCCGCGACTTTGAATTGACCCTCCAGCACCAGTTTAGTACTGGCATCTATGGATATTTGTCCGCTATCAACCGGCAACAAAGGCACGCTGGTATTGTTGGTGAGTGCCTGTTGGGTAAAAAAACTATTCGCTGTCTGGATATTATATTGAGAATGTTTTTGTACATCCGCAGCGGATTCAATTAAAAATCCGCTTGAACGAGAAGCCCGAACAGTAGTGCCCGCCAAGGCTTGATAACCAGACACAATCGGCAATCCGGTTGTGGTGTAACGGGTGACCATTTGATCTTGAGTATTTGCCTGCGGCGTGACCAGATAAGCGCCCGGCAATAATGCATAGCGCGAAGGTAAAACAGTATAGAACCCCGCTGCCAGCGTAGCGGTGCCACTTAAGTACACTGATGCCCCCGGGTTATAAGCAAAATTGGCCGATAAATAGGGATCAAACGGTGCCAACGAAGAACCTAATGTGGGCAATATGGCAAAGCCGCCTTGATAAGAAGCGCTACCTGGCAGCAAATAATCATTAGAGCCACCCAGTCCGGGTTGAAATTGATAAGCCTGTAAATTCCCGCCCCCCGATACATCAACAACACTTCCGGTATTAAATTGAATATCAGGTGATTGGAAGATCAGATGCTTCTCGCCCAATGATAAATATTCATATAACTTGGTATCTGAATTAAGCAACGACTGATTAAAGACCAGATTATTACCACCGGATAAGGGATATTCCCAAAGACTGTTAACAATCGTTCCAAATGGAATCATTTGTCCGTTAGCGGACACCGAAGTGACGCTGCCTTTGCCAAAATTCATGGCTGTTGCGGCATTTAAGGCAATCGTACCCAAGGGGGCTTTTAAGACCCCATTTTGATTAATAATAGCGGCATTTAACGTCAATTGACCCGCTGCAGATAACGGTGATACATCGGTATTATTACCGGTAATCGTTAATTGTTTGGCAGGATCAGTCACCCCGAAAGTATAGTTGGTTAAGGTCGTCGGATAAATTTGGCTGGCATTCAAATTTAGATTGGCAGCTGTGCTTAAATTGCCGGTAAAAGTCCGATCAGTGGGAAGCGCCTGCACCCCTACCGCTCTTAAATCATGGACACTATTTAGACTAACGTCACTAAATCCGCTCATTAAAGCCGCACCTTCCAATTGCGTCCACAACGCATGGGTGTTCAGCTTTCCCCCGCCAAGTAGTGAAGCGCCAATAATAGCATTGTAAGTAGACGAGCCTAATTGCAAGTAGCCGGTGTTCAGATTAACCGCCCCGGTTAACGACCCATTAACACTTGACCAGTTGATGGTTTGCGTATCAAGAACGATACTGGATGCCGTAGTTAGAGCAACATCACCCATAAAATTAATCACACCCGGAAGGCGTGGATTTCCGTTACTGGGATCAGTTTGCAACGGAACCGTCAAGCGCAGTTGATCAATACCGGCCTGACTAATTTGTTGACTGCTTATCGTCGCTTGGCCGTTGAGCCTAGACGGGATTGAGCCAAATCGGGCATTAGCGGGTAAAATTACCGGGGTATCTTGCCGCACATTAAACTGAAGCGCGTTGACCGGAAAAATAGTCCCTAGCTGTTCCTTGCGCTGATTACGATCCAGTGATAAATTTAAACCGCCGCCCAGATTAGTAGCCGAACCCGCTTTCGCATTGAGCGTACCATCGACTACAATGCCTTCTGCCGCCGTAATATTGATTTTACCAGCATCCGATCCGATAAGCTGACTGGAATATTGCAAGCCTAAGCCATCCGAATTAGGTGTCGATAAATCGAGACTGGCACGAGTACCCGATACATCAATGACAGCACCGTGCTCGACAACGACATAACCCCGATCGGCCTTAACAGTCACATTGCCGCCATTCAAAACACTTCCGACAGTTCTGCCCAAGGCATTAACCGGGTTAAGCAGCGTGGTTCCTAGCGTGGTCAACTCGGCATGGGTGCCTAACCAGATGGATTGTGAACCATCATAAGGCAGTGAAGAGACATCAGCCTTTAGGTTTAAGTTGATTGCCCCACCCCGGGCATCAATCAAACCATCAATATAAACGCCTGGGCCTGCGTTTTCTGCGGTCAGATTAACCGTCGATGCCTTATCAACATGAATCTGGCTGCCTGTTTCAAGGGTGACGCCGGTTTGGCCTGTTAAACTTAGGGTAACGGGTTTTCTGATATTTTCTGGTAATGTTACTACTTGACTAAATCCGGCAAGGGAATTTGAACTTGCCTGATTACGATAATTGGGGGTAAGAAATCTATTTTGACTCATCAGTGACCAATCAGTATTGGCTTTAACGGTGATGTTTTGATCGTTACTGGTCAAGTTTATCGTACTGAAACCGGCATTAGCAGCAATATCCAGCACACCATTAGTCACACCCAGATTAAGCGCCTTGGCTTCCGGTATCTTTGCGCCAATATTTATTTTGTTGGTCGTCAGACTTAAGCTACCACCCTGGCTTAAACCATACGCCGATAAACCACCATCCGCCTGCATTAAGCCGCTAATTGACGAGTTACCTGCCGTTAACTTAATGCTGCCGGCATTTCCAGCGGTTAGTTTATTACCTGCCAACCCTAGCCAAGCTCCACCATCAGCATTGATCACAGCCCCTTTATTAAAATCCAATACATTGTTGGCATTGACACTGACAGTACCGGCATTGATAACGACTGGAGACGTTAAGGCAGTCGTATAGCCATTTTGAAAATCGTTAACCCAACGCCCGGACACATCTAATACGGAAGTAGAAAATAAATTGAGTTGTCCTGTGCTCTGCTTTTGGGTTATAGAGTTAAGCGCAATGTTACTGTTAAGCGCAATGATACCACCCGCTGCATAAATGGAACCCTTTACATCAATAGCACCGGCATCAACATTAAAATTGCTTAATGCCGGCATAGACAATGCGGCATCTTTGGCGACGGTTACGTTTCCTGCCGTTTTGACCGTTAAATTGCTAATGCCGGATTGATTGATCAAGGCATTCGATAACACCAAATCACTCGGAGAAACCGGATTAGCCAAGCTGATATTTAGCAATTGTGCAATATTCGATAACACCAAATCACTCGGAGAAACCGGATTAGCCAAGCTGACATTTAGCAATTGAGCTGCATTTTGAAACGACACATTTTGGCTGGAAAGGAATTGACCGACAGGATTGGTAGACCCGCCATTATCCCCTGAGTTAAACGTTAATGAGCCACCTGATACCGGATTACTACGCTGATAAATACCCGTTACTGCACCGGCAACCAATTGACCGCCCCAGGCAGTTAAAGGACTTTGTATCGTTAACGCGCCGCCCGCTTTTCCCTCTGTATAGCCATTTTCAAACCGACCCGCATTTAATTGCGTCATTAAGTTCCAGGTATCAGTAACCCCCCATTTAGTATGAGCAGCTGTATAATCACCATAAATAGCGGAATACTGTACATTTGGATCGGCTACGCTAATATCGGCCACTTGACCTGTCACTGCATTAATTAATTGAGTCGTATTGATATAACCACTCTGATAATTAACCAAACCCCCTGAAATATCAGTCACCGCTCCCGTATTAACAACCACATCGCCTGCAGAAGTTAAATTAATTTGACCGCCGTTACCCAATCGTTCCGCTATGCCCCGTTGGATAGAATCCGAGGCAGTGCTGGCATCAATAATGGTCGGTAGATTACGAATATCAACCTGAACAGTTTTCCCCTGAAGCACCCCACCCAGTTGATAGGGAGCATCACGTAAATTAAAGCTTTGAACCGAAACAGCCGCAACATTTCTGGCCATGGCAACCTGAACATTTTTGGTGCCGGATACATCAATACGAGAGCCGCTTTCCAGATCAATTCGCCCGGTAGTACCCGTTAATGCAAGACCTTGTGCATCTACCGGATTATCTACCGGATTATTGGATGCCGTTAAATTAACCTGACCACTGGTGGCAACAATCGCTGAGCCGGATTGCATGTCAATTTTATCGGCATTGACTTCAACAAAAGACTTCTTTTGGGCTTGTTCATCAATGGCGGTTCCACCATTGGCATCAGCCAACACCGTGACAGAACTATTTTGACCCAACTTAACTGACGAATCTTGTTCATTTAACGCACCACTGTTACGCACGGCCTGTGCGGCTGTTAAATTATGCGTATTGGTTTTTGGATCAAAACTGTCAGTTGCAGTTTCCCGAGCCAACAGTCTAATTGAGCCATTAACATTAACCGAAGTGGTCGCGCTTATCCTACCCGACTGATTTACCGCAAAACCGGCGAGGGTCACGTTGCCTTGACGGACGGCAATATTACCAGCGGCATTATTATTGACTTGCCCGCCTTTACCGACCTCAACCAGCAAACCCGCAAAGGGACTGCTGCTGGATGCTGGTTGTAAATAAACTTTGTCTTGACTGGCCACCAACAAAATTTGGCCTTGCTGATCAGCAGAAATTGAACCCGAATTACCCACCGTCGGCGCAGCCAGAATAACACTGCCATTTTGACCAGCATGAATGCTTGCGCCTGCATCTACCTGAATCCTGGCATTTGGATTAGTCGTTCCGTTCAGAGCCGCCTTGTCTGCAATATTGGCATTTGGATTACTTTCAAACACTCGAATAATGCCGGTTTTAAATGCAGCATCCGAAATATTAAGTGCCGAAGCCACCAAGCTATTGGCATCAACTACTGAATCCTTACCAAATACAAAGCCGTTTTGATTAACCAGGTAAATCTGTCCATTGGCCGTTACTGTACCCAAAACGACGCTGGCATCGGCCTGATGAATATTGTTGAGTGCCACCGATGATGACGAGGGTTGCACAAAATTGACACTGTAACCTTTATCGACATTAAAGCTTTTCCAATCTATCGTCGCTTTGTCGGTGATCTGATTAATGGTCATTGCTTGACCGGTTATGGCCGCTGTCGCCTGACCGTGTATCGTTTGATCAATAATAGGCACTGGTGGCAGGCCAATTGTCACCGGCGTAATGGTAGGTACAGGTAACGGCGAGGGAACTTCTGCATTGACCGGTGCAACACCTGACCCCACAAACAAACCGCCCGCGATGACAATCCGCACACCGGCAGCGAGAGGTTTGAGTCTAAAAAAATCATCCGATGATTTAGATGCGATCGGCTGCTGTCTGTTGGACATAGTTGTAACCTTTACCAAAAAAATTAACATACGTTATGTAAGTGAAAACCTCGCCGTCTTGGCATACAAGACTCGCTGATTTTTAATCCCGCCAGATAACGGGCTTAGGTTTGCACTATCAATAAATTTTTGCCAGACGCTATTTCTGGCGTTGTGGTAAGTATTCAGGCAAGTCGCAACAAACAACTCCCACCCTATCGTTCTCACGCTCCGGCATCATTACCATTTAGTTAGTAGAATTCAGTATGCTGTGGGAGTGGGAACCAGGCGTATCCTATGGGGATATTTTCTGCGTGCCGCCTAACTGCTCCCTTTTAAAACAGGACGGCTGAATACTTACGGGGAAGAAGGCTAGAAGATCAAGTTTTTTGCGCCTGTTTCTTTAGCCATCCTGTTGCCTTAAAATTCGGTGGCTATATTAAAATGCAAGCGCGGATCGCCGCTTTTAACCGGTGCCAATGACACAAACGGCACCCCCATATCCAGCGCACCGCTGATCTGTTTCCATAACTGACAATGTAAACCAAAACCACCGCTGCTAAGTGTATTGCCGCTTACATTACCCGCCAGTGGACTTTTTATCCAGCCTTGGCCGGCATCAACAAAAGCCATTAATTTCATGCTGTTAAGATGATCCCAACTATCCAAACCCAAATGTGGCGAATACAATTCCAGCGAACCAAACACGCCGTTATCGGCCAGTGCCTGGGTTTCAAAATAACCACGCACACTCAAAGCGCCACCCAGCGAAAACTGCTCATTACTGATCAGCGGTGAATCGGCAACCTGCCCTGCAACATGGCTGTTAATTTGCATGCCCAACGGCAAATCATGCTGAAACTTAAGGTCGCCGGTCACATACATATAATTGGCTTTGGACAGATAGCGCTTGCTTTCAAATTGCGCCTGTTCGTTACCCAATCCGCGTATTGAAAAATGCGCACCCAAATCGAAACTGGTTAATGATTGTTCCGTGCGAAAACTGCCGGTGTACTGCGCCAAAAACGGGGTATAAGCAATAGGCGTCGCGATGGTATCAGAGCCCAACAGATTTAAATTCTCTTTAAAGGACTTGTAATCGATGCCCACTGTGCCGCTATGAAAATAATTCTGCAACGGATTAAAGGGCATCACCAGCCTGGCACCGAATATACTACCTTGACCAATGACCGACAGCGCACCGGCACTGGCTATTTGCGCATTCGATTGAGAACTCACGCCATAAAGCGCCAGTCGAACACCCGTATTAAACAGGGGTAGCGCATAAGTACCCGCCCAAACACTCACTTCCGCACTATTCTCCGGCGAGACCTGATACATCAACGAAGCACTGTGCATGGCCTGCCAGATATTGTCATAGTGCAATGATGTCACCAAGCGTAGACGTGAGGTACTTGATGTATTACGACCATTAAGCTCCATCCGACCATGCAAGGGCAGCTCGTCTTTTACTTTTAAATCAACTTCCAACGTACCTGGCGTGTCCCCTGCCCGCAAAACCGGTTGAACTTTACGGTCAACGCTTTGCCCGCTTAACTCTGTCAATTGTTTTTGCATGGTGGGGAAATGAGGCACATGACCTTCGGCCAATTCCGGCACGCCAGCCTTGATTTTATCGAGGGAGAAATAACGGGCTTCTTTGACGCGCAGGCGTGACACTTTGCCTTCGACCACTTGCAAATAAACGATACCGTTTTTTACGTCTTGCTCGGGAATATCCACCGATACGGTCTGATAACCCTTGGATCGGTACAACTCTTCCAACGCGGAACGTGCCAAATCAACGTTATCGATACTTTTTTTCGGCCCCA
>CAIQND010000074.1 GCA_903873045.1 uncultured Methylococcaceae bacterium
AGATTTCTTCAGTGCCATTCGTGCGTTTTAACGCGAAAATATCGGGCACGAAAAGCATGTGTCCGACCTGGCTATACTTTCCTTATCCGTGCCTAATCAGTCAAATCCGTGTTCTATTTTTTAACGACTGAGCCGTTACCAAAAATGAAAGATGCCCTTAAAAGCAGCTTATTTTTATCCGTTTTAAACGATAAATGTTTCTGAAAATAAAACGCCACATTCACTAACGCGATCATCACCGGCACTTCAATCAACGGCCCGATTACCGCAGCAAAAGCGACACCACTGTTGATGCCGAACACGGAGACTGCCACGGCAATTGCCAACTCGAAATTGTTGCTGGCGGCGGTAAAAGCCAGCGTGGTGGTTTTTTCATAATTCGCACCGATGGCTTTACCCATCATAAAACTCAATAAAAACAGTGCCTTTTTTTGAACTGTACAGTACTTTTACCCAAAAATGAAGGGTGCCGTCAACCGGACAGGATAATTGTCGCCGAACACATCATTAACGTCACCTCAGAAAACAAGAGTACATACACCTATTTAAACGCATTGAAAAAATAAAAACCCCTGCAAATTTTAAAAAATTTCAGATACGTCTGGTTTATTTTTGTGATTGCTATATAATGATCAGCTTACCAAAGATGTAGATGCCTCGGTGGCGAAATTGGTAGACGCAAGGGACTTAAAATCCCTCGGCTGTGAGGCCATGCCGGTTCGATTCCGGCCCGAGGCACCATTTATTAGTAACTTAAAATAAGGACTTAAGCTTTTAGCTCAGTCCTTTTTTTATGCCTAAAATTTACGGGGCAACTTTGAAATGCAATCCATGGAATACTTAAAAATAATTGTTCCGTCTGATAACTGATTAATTCAGACATAAAAAACCGCAATTGCTGCGGCTCTGTTTTCTTATCGACAATACCTACCAAAATTTCAGTGAAAACATAACGGCTCTCCTGACTTTAGCGTGGAGGATAAAATCATTAAAAATCAGTATAATACGCAAAATTTCACTTTAAGCAATTCTTAAAAAAATGACAGCTTTTTCCTCATCTATTAACCTGCCTAATATTAAGGTAACTGACCAAGAAACTCTTGATAATGGCGATATTATTGTGCGTGTAGAATGCACTCCACCAGTACAGTCCATTTACGCGCTTCATCCGCAATATCTGCATTACTCTTTTCCATCGATTTCTCCTGCCAGTTCAAAGCGTTATAAATCATCAAAAAAACTTTGCCTGCTTACTGGCGAGTATAGTGGACTCCAAAATCCGGACAGTCGATTAAGATGGCCTTCCATAAAAAGGTAGACGGAAATGAATGAAAAAAAGCGTAATATTTTGACGGGTACGCAAAAAGCTAAAATAGCGTTAGAGGCCGTGAAGGAGCAGAAAACGGTAAACGAGATTACCCAGGAGTATGGCGTTCATCCCACCCAAATCGGATTATGGAAAAAGGTCTTATTGGAGAATGCCAATCAACTATTTGAGGTGAAGCGAAGCCCCACAGTACCTTTAAGTTAAGCACAAGTTATTTGCAATCGTTTCAGCTATTGCCTGTAAAAACAGCTAAAGCTGTTTTACTCCAGTGGGTTGCTTAAATTAACAGCATTACCCTCGCCCACCATTTTCAAAGGCAGGTGAGCAAAGCGAGGGGAATGAATACTTACGACCATTTATATCCCCTCACCCCAGAGAGAGAGAGAGGAAGCAAATATTGTGCGTTCCTAAGCGCAAAACGCCTCAATTTGAGCCGTAATCCCCTGACTATCCAGCCCACAAATCGCCAGCAATTCTTCGCGCGTACCTTGCTCAATAAAACGATCCGGCAGGCCGATATTCAATACCGGCATCAGGATGCGTTGGGCT
>CAIQND010000075.1 GCA_903873045.1 uncultured Methylococcaceae bacterium
CTTAAGTAAGCAGTATTAGAGTCTGACCCCATTGATTTGCTATTTAATTTTTTCCCATTTCACATAGTCAGTTTGATTTCTACTATTACTAATTGGACCTTCCATCCATTTTCCGTCAGAGCTCAATTTCATTTTATAATAAATATAAAATTTTTCGTTTGGGATTTTACATTTTAAAATAATTTCACCTTCTGCTGTTATTTGTATCTCATACGTATTGCTATATGTAACATCTGTTTCTTGACCAACGCCCCAATACTCTTTCCATTCACCAACAATTTTTTCCTTAGGATCTTTGCTACAAGAACAAAGAAATGTGCTTGCAATAAAAATAAGTAATAATTTTTTCATATTCCGAATCAATGGGTTCACGTATCAATAATAATGGACAGCCTGAGGCTGTAGCTTTAAAAATTGATCCGGATTCATGAAGAATACGAAGCCGGAGTTCCTCGTTTTTCTCAGCACACTTTTTTTCAAATGCTGCTTTGCGATTTTCGTATCAGCACTAATAGCATTTTCTCGTTCCTTTTCTCGCTCTAACATTAGCTGCTCTTCTATGGCATTTTGTTTTCCCTCAATTTAGCTCTATCTTCAGCACTTGGTGCTAATGGGAAGAAATCCTCAATTGTCTTTTGCGCCTTAATTGCTTCTATAGCATCTCTATTTTCGTTAGGATTTTCAAATAATACGGAAAAATCTTTATCATCAACTTTAATTAACAGATGCCATTTTGCTGTATCGAATTGAAAACTAGATACCTCAAATACCTCTGCATCCGAAATTGTTATTCCAGGATTCACATTACTAACTACTTTTGTTGATTGATGTACCTGTGTTGCAAATGCCATATTTGCACCAAGGTCAGCTTCATAAGTTGTTCCGCTTGAATCAATTAGTACCAATGATGGTTGTTCAAAAGCACTAATAGGTCCAGTGGAAATATTTTTATATTTCCACTGGACAGCGACATATATTCCGCCTTCTGAAACTGATTCTTCGAAATACTCACTTCCCACATGCGTTAATATATTGAATGAAGTGATTGTTACTGCGAATTTTTGGGTTTTAAATGTATCTCCAATATAAAGCTGTTGTGATAACTTTTCGATTTTTTTGGTTGGGTCAGAGTGTTCAATTTGATCATCGACATTTTTTAGGGTATTTTCATTATTAAATCTTTGCGACACATCCCGCTGAATATTAGATTGTTCTTTAGTATCATTATTATTAGTGAATAAAATAAAGAGGATGACCGTAATAACAAAAATAGTCAGGTTAATACGTCGATTTATTATTTTGTTACGTAGTTTTATAGTCTCATCATGCGAATTCGAAAGTGCTAATAAAAAAAATAGATTAATCATCCCCTTTAATAGTAGTGCAACACAAAAGAAATAGAATATTTGAATAACCTCATCTATATCCATGCCCATAAATGTGTTCATTTGCCTGTACTCATCCGAGTCGTTTATCATCTGGCTAAACTCATTAATTTTATTTTTTTTTATTATTGGTGGAGTTATTTTTGTAGCGGGTTCATTTTCTGGTGTGTGTGTAGATGGAGTAGATATATTATTGGTCGTTTCTTCACCTTGGCTAGTATTTATTATTACATCAGATGATTCATTAACTGATTGGACGGATGCCTTGGGTTCACTTTTTGATATGTAAGTAGATGGAGACAGTGCATTATTTGGTACTTCTGAACCTTGATTATTGCTAGTTGTCACCTCATCTGGATTTTGACTAATAACGGATTCTGATATGGGCTTTATACCCTCATCCCTGAGTGCTTCTGTGGCGGCTGCAACTAAAGTCTTATTTTCCTGATTATCAATCAAAAACTTTTGAAAATAGCCTCTGGTCTTACCTTTATTTGTAGATAACAGGTATGCAATATTTAAAACTGCTGTAGAAGACCTAAAATCTCCTTTATCAGCAAAAAACTCACTGAGGTTCGCCCAAGCATCTGTTCTATTTGGATTGAGCATTATCGAATGATTGAAAGGTGCTTCAGCTTGCTTGATGTTACCCGATTTAATTAACGCATAACCTAGATTGGATGCAACTTCAGTATCGGATGGGTCTGTTTCATAAGCTTTTGTAAGTAATTCAACAGCAGCGTCAAAATTACCAGCGTTTAACTCAAATAAAGCTTTATCATTTAAAGTACGAGCAGTTTTCCTGTCACCTTTAGGTAGTTTGGTAGTAGATTCAATTGATGATTTTATTTGGATAACTTTTTCTTCGTCACCACTAATAGAAGCGTCTATCATCTGGTCAATAAGTGACTTACTTTGACTATATAATAAGCTTGAGAATAGAGCTAAAAAAATAATTATTAAAAATTTTATTGTTAGTTTATTCATTGTAAGTAGTCACTCAAAAGTTATTTAACATTTTCAAAAGATAAAATTATCCATTATTTACCAAAACATCAGTAATGATGGTTTTTTAGGTTTAAATACAATTTCTTAGGTAAAAAATCGTATTTTCCATTTTGTTAAAAGACTTTTGGCTACCTACTTAGCCCTCTTTCAGAAAGCGAATAAAGAAAAAGCAAGTAAGCTCAATGTAACCTCACCATTCGCCCTTAAAAAACCTTAAATAATTAATTAAAAAGTAAATAAAATCAATCGATTAAATTTTATTGGAAATATTGTGATATTTTTTTCATGCCAGCATCTCGTTTGCCTCTCGAATGCAATAGGTGCGTGGAGATGATGTTTTTTAGATTATTTTGTAGCGTGTTGATTTTAAAGTAATTTTATAATCAGTTGTTTCTTAATTGATTTATCTCAACACATTGATATTGCTTGAAAAATAATTAAGTTTTTATCGGATTTAAATAGCGAATGATGAGTTGTTAAAGAGGGACTGAATAATTACGAATAGTTACCTTGTTATTAGTTCAGTTCAGTTTTTTTACAGGCAGATTATGTTGAACATGTTCTTTAGAAGTTTATATTGCCTTGTACCCAGATTTTTTGGGTATCCGTACTGTAGTGATCGGCCGTGTAATAAGCGTACTTTGCTAATAAGGTGTAATGTTTGCCGAATTTTTTGGTTGCCATAAAATCCCATTCATCACCGTAATGAACATTGCCGGTGTCATCATAAAAAGCATGGTAAACCCCGGTTAAAGCAACATCACCCTTGTCAAGCGTGGTAGTTAGGGTGCCAAAAATATCACGAATACCGTCTTTAGGAGTTACCAAAAACATATCAGCCCAGCCCTGGAAGGCATGGTTGGTTCCTAGCGGGGTAATAAACGTTTTGTTTTGACCAACGCCGTCAAGTTGCTCCATTGCACCTTGGAAGGAGAAAATATGGGCGGTAAATCCACCCATCAGATTGTAGCGGTTGACGGTATATGTTTGTGGACTATTTTGGTAATCTGATTGGATACTCCATTCGGCTGTGTAAAGAAGACCATAGTTATCACTTACTTTTAGCGTATCACCTGGTTTTTGGTAATTTGTCAAACGAAGACCGTAAGTCTGATTGGAGTTGGCATAATTGGCTTGTTGAGTATAGCCAAGCCAGTAGCCATAGCCGATCAGATTGCCATAATCGCCGAGCTTATAATTGACATTGAGTATCGGGGCATTAATGTTTACATTGGTAGACGTAAATGTTTTAACGTTGCCGATATAGCCGACATTAATCGCCAGATTATAAATTGATTTGTTGGTGATTAACGCGGAGTCATAGGTTTGTTCCAATTGCCGCCAGCCCACGTTTCCGATAAATCGATCATCATCGAACTTAATGCGTTGCCGTCCGCCTTTTATAAGGGTATCAGTGATGCCTGCATAGCTGAGCCAAAGTTGATCGAGTTCATTGACGTAAGGATCGGCAATTGTTGAGTATCCGGTTTTACTGTTACGCGTACTATTGTAATCCGACTGCATGGCATAAATGCCTTCGTATTCGGCATAGCCTTGCAAGCTGTAAAATACCGGTGAAAGCAGGCCCAGTCGCAAGCGTGCGGTATTGGCGTTAGCTGTTTTGGGTTGTTGTGCGGCCGGTTGTCCATTAAGTGCTGGATTTGTGACGTTATATTGATTGACGTTTTCATAGCGCGTATTTAGATCAATTTTTACGGCTCCTCCGTTACCAAACTTTAAAGCATCTTCAATGGATTTTGTAACATCATCAGCAACGGCATAGGTCGTTGATGCCTGAATGCTGAATAGTGCAATGGTTAATACCATGAGTTGTGGTTTTTTAGCATAATATCTTCTCTTTAGCGAAATGAAACGAACACGGTTTTTTTCTAAACTAATGATACACATCTTGTCGACGTTGAATTGTTCGGCGACTAATTTAAGACGGGATAAGCAAAAAAGTTTAATCGTCAATACGGTTAACTTAATGATAAAACATCAAAAGCGATTTAACTTTAAGCTGTCCGGCCTTAAGGTAATTCGAAATAAATACCCCCAATTGTTTTCCTTGAAATAGTGTTGCTAAAACAAGATATGTAAATATCCCCCCCTTTAAAAAAGGGGGGGCTGAGTACCTACTTTATTTATTGTTGTCAGGTGTTTTTTTCAGCGGTAAATCAATAGCCACTGTGCCTAATAAGACATCTGCCAGAGTCGCTGCGTCCAGTACGTGTAAATAGGCATTCCCTGCGCGTGCCAATAAGTGCTTTAAACCACAACTTGGCAGCAATGGGCAGTGCTGTTGAGCGGGATCAAAACACTCCACCCAGTTAAAATGAGTTTCCATATTGCGCACGACGTCACCAATACTTATCATTTCCGGAGGGCGCTGTAATGATAAGCCGCCACCTTTGCCCCGTATTGTATTAATAAATCCTTTGCTACCCAGTTGATGAACAACTTTTACCAAATGGTTGCGGGAGATATTATAAAAGCTGGCAATCTCTGGAATTGTGGACAGCTTGTTCGGCGACATTGCAAGATAAACTAAAACTCTGAGTGCGTAATCTGTGTAAGTGGTGATTTGCATGTTGCCAGTCTCCAAAAAAAGAATTATGCTATAAGATATATTTAGAATGCACCTTATGACATCATTATATTCTAAATAGTTATTTCTCAAAAATTATATTGTAAGCATACCTTTCTTGAATACGGGATACGGCATCAGAATACACTGTAAAAAAACACTCATCATTTAACACGTAAGCTAAGGACCATTATGTCTATTGTTAATAACGTTACACCGGGTCAACAGTCGCGGGCACTCGGGTTAAGTACGGTTGCTTTTACGACCTGTTTTGCAGTGTGGACTATCTTTTCGATTATCGGCCTGCAAATTCAAAAAGAGTTAGGTTTAAGCGAAACCGAATTTGGTTTGCTGGTGGGTACGCCTATTCTTTCCGGCTCTTTGATTCGATTGATATTGGGTATATGGAGTGACCAGTACGGTGGCCGTATTATTTACGCCATCGTTATGGTGACTGCGGCTATTGCTACTTTTCTGTTAACGACGGTTGACACATACCTTATGTATTTGGTGGCCGCATTGGGTATTGGTGTTGCCGGCGGCTCATTTGCAGTGGGTATCGCCTACACTTCTCGATGGTTTCCTACTGAAAAACAAGGTACGGCGCTGGGTATTTTCGGGTTGGGCAACGTTGGTGCAGCCATCACAAAATTTACCGCACCGTTTGTTATGGTGGCTTTTGGTTGGCACGCCGTGGCACAAATATGGGGTGCCGCTTTACTGCTGATGGCGGTGATTTTTTGGTTTTTTAGTGAGGATGAACCAACTCTTAAAGCCAGGCGCTTATCCGGTGTCAAGCCGGATTCCTTTATAAAACAATTGGAACCCCTTAAAAATATCCAGGTTTGGCGGTTCTCACTGTATTACTTCTGTGTATTTGGCGCTTTTGTCGCTTTGGCACTTTGGTTGCCCCGTTATTTGGTTGGTGCCTACGGCTTTGATATTAAGTCAGCGGGTATGTTGGCTGCTTTGTTTTCAATTTTTGCCAGTTTGTTTCGTGCGTTGGGTGGCTGGTTGGCTGATCGCTACGGTGCGCGGTTGATTATGTACTGGACATTTATTGTTGCCGGCGTGTGTACTTTTTTTCTGTCCTATCCGCCTACCGATTATGTTGTGCATGGTATTAGAGGTGACATTAGTTTTAGCCTGGCGATGGGGCCGGTGGGTTTTATCTTTTTGATGTCTGTGCTGGGTCTGTTTATGTCCTTTGGCAAAGCTGCCGTCTACAGGCATATTCCGGTTTATTATCCTGATAATGTTGGCTCAGTGGGTGGCGCTGTGGGTATGATTGGCGGCCTTGGCGGTTTTTTATTGCCATTAACCTTTGGTATGTTGAACGATTTAACCGGTATCTGGAGTAGCTGTTTTATGCTGCTGTTTGTATTAGTGATGATCGCGCTGACTTGGATGCACTTTTCCGTTATACAAATGGAGCGTCGCGTTGTGCCTGAATTGGCGAGGGTTTCGACCGACTTGCCGGAATTGAGTCACCCGTCTTCATTGGTACTGACTGATTGGAATCCAGAAGATCAAAGCTTCTGGGAAAAGACCGGCAAGCGTATTGCTGCACGTAACTTGTGGATTAGTATTCCGGCCTTATTGCTGGCGTTTGCGGTATGGATGGTGTGGAGCGTAGTGGTTATCAATTTGCCCAGCATCGGTTTTAAATACACCACTAATGAGTTGTTCTGGTTGGCGGCATTACCGGGTTTGTCCGGGGCGACCTTACGTATTTTCTATTCATTTATGGTGCCCATTTTTGGTGGCCGTCGCTGGACGACTATTAGCACCCTGTCGTTGTTGTTACCCTCTATCTGGATAGGTTTTGCGGTACAAAATACGGAAACCCCTTACATTTTAATGGCGGTATTAGCTTTGTTGTGTGGTTTTGGCGGCGGTAATTTTGCCTCCAGCATGGCAAATATCAGCTTTTTTTATCCACAATCGCAAAAAGGCACTGCGCTGGGTTTAAATGCCGGGTTGGGTAATTTGGGCGTTAGTACTGTACAGTTTGTGGTGCCTTTGGTTATCGCGGCGAGCGTATTCGGTTCATGGGGTGGCGATCCTCAAGTCTGGGTTAAGGCGGACGTTACCAAAAATATCTGGCTACAAAATGCCGGTTTTATCTGGGTGCCGTTTATCATCGCAACCAGCATTGCGGCGTGGTTTGGTATGAATGATATTGCTTCTGCTAAAGCGTCATTTAAAGAGCAATCGATCATTTTTAAACGTAAACATAATTGGTTGATGTGCTGGTTATATACCGGAACTTTTGGGTCTTTTATCGGTTATTCAGCCGGTTTTCCCATGCTGATTAAAATTTTATTCCCTGATATTAATCCTACCCAATATGCTTTTTTAGGTCCATTGGTTGGTGCCTTAATAAGACCCGTAGGTGGCTGGTTGGCTGATCAGCTGGGCGGTGCGCAAGTAACTTTGTGGAACTTTGTCATCATGATAGCGGCGGTATTGGGGGTATTACATTTCATGCCTTCGGAGGGCAATCTGGGTGATTTTTGGGGCTTTCTTGCCATGTTCATGTTGTTATTTATTACTACTGGGGTAGGCAATGGTTCAACTTTTCGTATGATTCCGGTTATTTTTATGACCGAGCGCTTGTGTGCAGTTAAAGGACAAGCTGCAGAAATATTGGCTAAAGCACGAAAAGACGCGGCTAAGGAAGCTGCGGCAGTGCTGGGTTTTAGTTCTGCGGTTGCCGCTTATGGCGCATTTTTTATCCCCAAGAGTTACGGTACGGCGATCAGTATAACGGGTAGGCCGGATGCTGCATTGTATTGTTTTATTGTTTTTTATGTCACTTGTATAGCTATTACGTGGTGGAATTACGCACGTAAAGAGGCGGCTATGCCCTGCTAGATTTTTCAAAATATAAGGCAATCCTTTAGGTTGCCTCTAGTGACCAAGGGCAACCACAAGGCATTGCCCCTACGATTTTATAGGTAAATTATTATGAGTCATTTCCTCGACCGCTTGCTGTTTTTCAAGAAAAAAATAGACACTTTCTCCGGTAATCACGGCGTGGTGACCAATGAAGATCGGAGCTGGGAAAACAGTTACCGATCACGCTGGCAGCACGACAAAATAGTGCGTTCCACACACGGTGTAAATTGTACGGGTTCTTGTAGCTGGAAAATATATGTTAAAAATGGACTGGTGACGTGGGAAACCCAACAAACGGATTACCCGCGTACTCGCCCTGATTTACCGAATCATGAGCCGCGCGGCTGTCCGCGCGGTGCGAGTTATTCGTGGTATTTGTATAGTGCTAATCGGCTTAAATATCCCATGATACGTGGACGTTTGGTGAGATTATGGCGTGAGGCCAGGTTGACGTTGGAGCCGGTTGACGCGTGGGCATCCATCGTTGAAGATCCGATAAAAAGCAGTGAATACAAATCCAAAAGAGGCTTGGGGGGCTTGGTTCGCGCCAATTGGAAAGAAGTGAATGAAATTATCGCAGCGGCCAATATTTACACAGTAAAAACGTTCGGCCCGGATCGTATTATTGGTTTTTCGCCTATTCCTGCCATGTCCATGGTGTCTTATGCGGCTGGTAGCCGTTATTTGTCGCTGATTGGTGGTGTGAGTATGAGCTTTTATGACTGGTATTGCGATTTACCGCCGGCATCGCCACAAACCTGGGGTGAGCAAACCGATGTACCGGAATCAGCGGATTGGTATAACGCCGGATTTTTGATGTTATGGGGTTCAAACGTACCGCAAACCCGTACCCCCGATGCGCATTTTATGACTGAAGCGCGTTATAAGGGTGCCAAGGTTGTCGTGGTCAGTCCTGATTATTCGGAAGCCAGCAAGTTTGCCGACTTGTGGCTGCATCCCAAGCAAGGCACCGATGCCGCACTGGCAATGGCGATAGGGCATGTTATCCTCAAAGAATTTCATGTCGAACGTAGAGACGCGATTAATCGCGTCTCTACCTATTTTGATACCTATGTGCGTGAAAATACCGATCTGCCTTTTCTGGTTATGCTGAAAGAGCAGGACGGCTGTTATGTGCAAGATCGTTTTTTAAGAGCATCCGATTTTTTAGGCAACTTAAGTCAAGACAATAATCCCGACTGGAAAACAGTCGCTTACGATGAAATCAATGATCAGATAGCTCCCCCTTGCGGCTCTATCGGGTTTCGCTGGGGTGAAAGCGGGCATTGGAATATCGAACAAAAAACCGCAGACAATCAGGCAGTAAGCTTACGTTTAAGTTTGATTGATAGTAAAGATGCGGTTGCCAGTGTCGGCTTCCCTTATTTTGGCGGTTCTGAACATCCGCATTTTACTCATTCCGCGCATGATGCTATTCAAAGACGCAATGTGCCGGTCAAAAAAATCACGCTGGCCGATGGTAGCGAAGTGCTGGCGACGACAGTGTTTGATTTATTGGTTGCCAATTATGGGATAGATCGCGGCTTGGGTGGCGGCAATGTCGCGAGTTCATACGATGATGATGTTCCGTACACGCCGGCGTGGCAGGAAAAAATCACCGGTGTTGCTCGGAAAAATGTGATTGCGGTGGCGCGGGAATTTGCCACCAACGCTGAAAAGACCCAAGGTCGCTCAATGGTTATTCTGGGTGCGGGTATTAATCATTGGTATCACATGGACATGAATTATCGCGGCATCATGAATATGTTGATGTTATGTGGTTGTGTCGGGCAGTCTGGTGGTGGTTGGGCGCATTATGTGGGTCAGGAAAAACTGCGTCCGCAAACCGGTTGGTTGCCGCTGGCGTTTGGCCTGGATTGGAAACGTCCTCCTAGACAAATGAACAGTACCTCATTTTTTTACAATCATACCAGTCAATGGCGTTACGAGACACTTAAAGTCAGCGAAATTCTAGCGCCAACTGCCAAGCTTGAAGACTGGCAAGGTAGTTTGATCGATTTTAACGTCAGATCCGAACGCATGGGGTGGTTGCCGTCTGCGCCGCAATTACAGACTAATCCGTTACAAGTGGTGCGGGATGCGGAGGCCGCAGGTAAAGCACCGGTCGATTATGTCGTGGATAACCTGAAAGACGGCAGTTTGAAAATGTCCTGCGAAGATCCGGATAATCCCAAAAACTTTCCGCGCAATATGTTTGTGTGGCGCTCCAATTTACTAGGTTCTTCGGGTAAAGGGCATGAATACTTTTTAAAGTACTTACTGGGTACACAGCATGGTATTCAGGGCAAAGATTTGGGTGACGACAGTGACAAACCGTCGGAAGTGGTCTGGCATGACACTGCCGCAGAGGGCAAACTCGATTTGCTGGTCACGTTGGATTTTCGGATGTCCACAACCTGTTTGTATTCGGATATTATTCTGCCGACCGCAACTTGGTATGAGAAAAACGACCTGAACACTTCGGATATGCACCCGTTTATCCATCCGTTGTCCAAAGCTGTCGATCCCGCTTGGGAATCCCGTTCTGATTGGGATATTTACAAGGGCATTGCCAAAAAGTTTTCGGAACTCACCGCAGGTCATTTAGGACTGGAAAAAGATATTGTTGCCGTGCCGGTGCTGCATGATACACCCGGAGAACTGGCGCAGCCCTTTGATGTCAAGGACTGGAAGAAAGGCGAATGCGAGCCGATTCCGGGTAAAACCATGCCGTCGCTGGTGGTGGTTGAGCGTGATTATCCAAACACCTACAAGATGTTCACCTCGTTGGGGCCGTTGTTGAGCAAAGTCGGTAATGGCGGTAAAGGCATCGCCTGGAATACCGAAACTGAAGTCAAGCAACTGGGCGAGTTGAACCGACTGGTGACGGATGAAGGTATCAGTAAAGGCTTGCCGCGTATTGAATCCGATATTGATGCGACCGAAGTCATTTTGATGCTGGCACCCGAAACCAATGGCCATGTTGCCGTTAAAGCCTGGGAAGCCTTGAGTAAAATCACCGGACGAGATCATACGCATTTAGCACTTCCAAGGGAAGACGATAAAATTCGTTTTCGGGATGTTCAGGCGCAGCCGCGCAAGATTATCTCGTCGCCGACCTGGAGCGGCCTGGAATCCGAGCAAGTTTGCTACAACGCCTGTTACACCAATGTCCACGAGCGAATTCCGTGGCGCACCTTGACCGGTCGCCAACAGTTTTATCAGGATCATAGCTGGATGCGGGCTTTTGGTGAGACCTTGTGCGTCTATAAACCGCCGGTCGATACCCGTTCTATCAAGCCGATTTTGGGTCAAAAGCCCAATGGCAATGATGAATTGGTGTTGAATTTTCTGACGCCGCATCAAAAATGGGGCATACACAGCACCTACACCGATAATTTGCTCATGCTGACGTTGTCACGCGGTGGCCCTATTGTGTGGATGGGCGAAGTTGATGCGGCAAAAGTCGGCATTAAAGACAATGACTGGATAGAAGCTTTTAATGTCAACGGTGCCTTGGTTGCCAGAGCGGTCGTTAGTCAACGGGTGCCGGAAGGTTTATGCATGATGTATCACGCCCAAGAAAAAATCGTTAATATGCCGGGTGCAGAAACCACCGGCGGGCGTGGGGGTATTCATAATTCGGTTACCCGGGCGACGCTTAAACCCACGCACATGATTGGTGGTTACGCCCAACTAAGTTACGGTTTTAATTATTACGGCACGGTCGGTTCTAATCGGGACGAGTTTGTGATTATTCGCAAAATGAGCAAAGTGGATTGGCTGGAAGAACCGAGTCAAGATAGCAATCAGCAGGAGAACGCGTAATGACTAATTCCGAAAAAAAACCGCGCAATATCCGCGCACAAATAGGTATGGTGTTAAATCTGGACAAGTGTATCGGTTGCCACACTTGCTCGGTTACTTGTAAAAATGTCTGGACTTCGCGTAAAGGGGTTGAATATGCCTGGTTTAATAATGTTGAAACCAAGCCCGGTGTCGGTTTTCCACAACAGTGGGAAAATCAGGACAAATGGAAAGGCGGTTGGCTACGAAAAATCAACGGCAAGATAGAGCCGCGTCAAGGCAGTAAACACAAAATCTTGCGTAATATTTTCGGCAACCCCGATTTGCCTGAAATTGATGATTATTACGAACCGTTCGATTTTGATTACCAGCATTTACATACGGCTAAAGAATCAAAAAATCCGCCGACTGCACGCCCTTATTCGGTGATTACCGGCGAACGCATGGAAAAAATTGAAGGCGGCCCGAATTGGGAGGAAATTCTGGGTACGGAATTTTCATCCCGTTCGCGTGATACCAATTTCAATAACATCCAGAAAGCCATGTACGGTGAGTTTGAAAATACTTTCATGATGTATTTACCTCGCTTGTGTGAGCATTGTCTTAATCCGACTTGCGTTGCTGCCTGTCCCAGTGGCTCAATTTACAAGCGCGAAGAAGACGGCATTGTTTTGATCGATCAGGATAAATGCCGGGGCTGGCGGATGTGCGTTTCGGCCTGTCCGTATAAAAAAATTTACTATAACTGGGAAACCGGAAAATCGGAAAAATGCACGTTTTGTTATCCGCGCATCGAAGCCGGGGAACCGACTGTGTGTTCGGAAACTTGCGTCGGACGAATTCGTTATTTAGGCGTATTGCTGTATGACGCCGATCGTATCGAAACAGCGGCCAGTTGCGAGAATGAGCAAGATTTATATCAACAACAGTTGGATGTGTTTCTCGATCCTTTTGATGAAGAGGTGATACGCGAGGCTCGAGCGGCCGGTATTCCTGAATCCTGGTTAACGGCTGCGCAAGAATCCCCGGTTTATAAAATGGCGATAGACTGGAAAGTCGCTTTCCCGTTACATCCAGAATTTCGTACCCTGCCGATGGTCTGGTATGTCCCACCGCTATCACCGATTCAATCGGCGGCGGAAAACGACCAAATCGGTATGGATGGCGACATTCCTGACGTGCGTTCTTTACGTATTCCGGTACAGTATTTAGCCAATTTACTGACCGCAGGCAAAGAAGAACCTGTCGTATTAGGCTTGGAGAGAATGCTGGCGATGCGGGCTTATATGCGCAGTAAAACCGTTGATGGTGTCATTAATACGGACGTATTGGAGCGCGTGGGATTGACCCAGTTGCAGGTTGAAGACATGTACCGCTATATGGCGATTGCCAATTACGAAGACCGTTTTGTAATTCCCACCAGTCATCGTGAATACGCCAGCTCAACCTTCGATGCTTATGGTGAGCAAGGCGGCTGTGGCTTTAGTTTCGGTAGCGGCTGTTCTTCCGGAAATAGTGACACCAACTTGTTTGGTGGCAACAGCAAGCCGCAACGCAGCGGCGGTATTCCGATCAAGATTCCCATTAAAGTAGAGCCGGCAAAATAAGGAGCCATGATGCTTACATTAAAAGTTTTATCGGTATTGCTGAGCTATCCAGAAGCCGAAATGCTCGCGGCATTGGATGAAATGGCTGGCGTTATTGAACAGGAAAATCTGTTATTGGCAGCGCATAAAAAATCGGTGCTGGCACTGATTGATACTTATCGCAGCGCCGATCTGCTGGATGCACAAGAAGCTTATGTGGCCTTATTTGATCGGGGACGGTTTTTGTCATTGCATATTTTTGAGCATGTTCACGGCGAATCCCGCGACCGAGGTCAAGCCATGGTTAATTTGTTACAGATGTATGAAGCGCACGGCTTTGAAATGTCCACGCATGAATTGCCGGATTACATTCCGTTATTTTTGGAGTTTCTGTCACAACAGGAACAGGCAGAAGCCATGCAATTATTGCACGATGCGATGCCAGTGTTAAGTTTGTTGGGCGCAAGACTGACAGAACGTGGCAGCGAGTTTAGCGCAATTTTTGACGCACTGGCCGGTTTTGCAGGCGAACCCGAAGCGCTGGCAGAAATTCGCCTGCAAGCCGCCACAGAAGGCGAGGATGAAACCTTGGTCAACATGGATGAAATCTGGGAGGAAGAAGCTGTCAGTTTTATGGGAGCAGGGGATACGTGTAAAAGCCAAACAGCTACCGTCAGTCCAATCACTATCACGCCGCGCGATCAGTATTTAAAAGCGCAAAATCATTCTCTTTAGTAGGAGTCAATCGTGGATTATCTTAATACCTTATTATTTGGTTATTACCCCTATATCGCCATCAGCGTATTTATAATCGGCAGCATAGCCCGTTATGACCGTGATCAATACACCTGGCGTACGGGTTCCAGTCAATTTCTGCGTGCCAAAGAATTACGCTTGGGCAGTAATTTGTTTCATATTGGCATATTGTTGTTGTTTGTCGGACATTTCGCTGGCTTATTGACGCCGCCAGCGATTTATCATGGCTTGGGTTTGTCCACATCGGCCAAGCAAATGCTGGCGGTTGTTGCTGGGGGCATTTTTGGCGGGATTTGTGCTAAAGGTATTTATATATTGATACGTCGTCGTTTAAGTGATGCCCGTATTCGTGCAACCAGTAGCCGCATGGATATTTTTATTTTGTTGCTGATTGGCGTGCAGTTGGCGCTGGGTTTACTGACTTTACCCATTTCAATTTATCATTCTGATGGTTCCAACATGTTGTTATTGTCGGAATGGGCTCAACGCATTGTTACTTTTCGTAGTGGCGCGGCTGATCAAATCAGCAACATAGGGATTGTCTTTAAATTACATTTGTTTTTGGGTATGACGATATTTTTGGTTTTTCCCTTCAGTCGCTTGGTGCATGTTTGGAGCGTTCCGCTGGGTTATGTCACACGTCCTTACCAGATCGTTCGCAGACGTTGATTAAATAATCGTCTGAATTTTCAATTATACAAGGTCAATAATCAGTATGTTAGCAACCGAAAACCTAAGGAAAGAACATCAGCTGATTTTAAAATATATCGCTTTAATGGAACGCTACGCTGAATTCTGTGTAAATAATGCCCAGTGTTCCATGCTGCTTGAAAAAGCCGGTTCTTTTATTGAATTTATTCATGAATTTGCTGACGATTTTCATCATGCGAAAGAAGAAAATATACTCTTTCGCTCTTTGGAAGAGCCTGGCGTACTAACCCACTGTAACCCGATTCCGCAAATGCTGAATGAACACAGCAAAGCCAGGGAATTAGTGCAGGCTATGGAGAATTCATTGCATACAAACGATAACGATAAATTAAAAACGGCTATCTCTCAGTATGCGCAGCTTTTGAAAGAGCACATTTATAAAGAAGATAATATCTTATATCCGATGGGGGAACGTGGCCTTTCCGATATGGCTAAAGCCTCCTTGTTAAAAGAATATGCGCAGACCGATCAGCGATTGGATAGCCAAACCTTATGGTGCAAATATGAAACGCTTTATAACGATCTTGAGCATCAGCTCATAACCTACACTCACCCAACTGCGACTTGTTAACGTCAGAGATCACAATATGAATAGAATCCACAGAGTGCTATTACTTTCAGTCGTATTAAGTAGCGCAATAAGCGGCTGCTCAGATGAAGCCAAGTACAAGGCTATGGAAAAAAAATATAATGCTGCCCAGGCAGACAAAGCACAGCATCAATCAATGTCAGCCGAAGAAATGGCTGCTCATTCAGGTGAGGCAATGCATCATGTAATGTCTACTGAAATAGCCGCAGCGCCTAAAATTGATACCGATGAAATCGGCCGTCGTGCTGATGACTTGCCGCCACCATTGAACAGGGCACAAACGCAATTAGTTCGTATCGACCTTTACACCGATGAACAGGTCGCAGAAATAATGCCTGAAGTGACTTATCAATACTGGACCTATAACGGCAAAGTGCCGGGGCCGTTTATTCGTGCCAGAGCGGGTGATCAGGTAGAAATACATTTAAGTCATGGTAAACCAGGCGCGGCTCATCAAGGCCATAATGAACATAGCTCGGCTGAACATGCTGCTGCGGGTCATTCAGCACATTCCATCGATTTACATGCAGTAGTCGGCCCTGGCGGTGGTGCACCCTTAATGCAAGTAGGGCAGGGTGAAGAAAAGAGCTTCAGTTTTAAGGCAACGCATCCAGGCATTTACGTTTATCACTGTGCCAGTCCGCATGTGCCCACCCATATTGCCAATGGCATGTACGGCCTGATACTGGTGGAACCCGAACAGGGCTTGACAAAAGTTGATCGCGAGTTTTACGTGATGCAGGGCGATTTTTACACCAATGGCAAATACGGCGATAAAGGTCATCAATCGTTTAGCAAGGAAAAGCTGTTAGCCGAACATCCAGAGTATTTCTTGTTCAACGGTCGGGTCAATTCACTGAGCGGCGATAGGGCTTTAAAAGCCAAAGTGGGTGAAAAAATCCGTCTGTTTGTCGGTGTCGGATCGCATGTTGCCGCTAATTTTCATATTGTCGGCGCTATTTTTGACAGCGTATATCCAGACGGAGCCATCCTGAATGCTCCGCTGAAAAACGTCCAGACCACCATCATAGCGCCAGGTTCTGCGGTAATGATTGAATTTACCGCTGAAGTGCCTGGAAAATATCTACTCGTTGACCACAGCTTGTCACGCGCTATTGATAAGGGCGCATTGGCTGAACTGCTTATTGAAGATCCGAAACAGCCTGGGCTTATTCTGCAATCGGGCCACTAAGGCTGAACCTACAGAAGAAAGATAAGTGCATTTTTATCTCAAAAACAGACTATAGACTTTCAGATATTAAATTTCCAGCTTTACTAATTAAAAACCTTTAGAATCAATGCGTTTCTTGGTGTTACTTGGAAGTTATTTATCTGAAAGTCTATAGCAGATTAATCACCTATGATCGAACCCGTCGCTTTACAGGATTTCTTTAGATATTTATCGAACTTTGACCTCATTAAAACAGTTGCAAGTTCATAAAAAGTTTGCTCCGAAATACATATTTCATAATCTCGCAGTGCTTTTTGATAGGCCAGACTAGGGACAGAATGGACTCGGATAGCCGCACTTATTAATGTTCCGGTATCGATAACAACACGTTTAACGTAATTCATGCACAAGTTGATTAATAGCTTCGTCAGTTAATAAATTTGTATCAGGATGAGCTAATCTCGCTACGCGTTCTTGATAGTGTTGATAGTTTACGACAGCGTTGTCCCGCTGCTTTTGCGCTGCAAGCAGTTTTTCCAATTCAACAGGTGACAACAAATACGCAACTGTCTGCCCCCCTTGGGCAGTCAAGACTACGGGTTCTTGCTGTGCCTGATTAATCACTTCATTAAAGTGAGTTTCCGCATAAGCCGATGTAATCGTGAGCATTATTTATTCTCCAGTTATTTAATTTTTGCCTCAAGCCTTCTTTTTCGAGGGAGCGACACCTATGTCGCGACTAACAACTAAGGTGATTTCCGGAGAATATTTTACCCATTAAAAGTAGAATTTTCCCAATCAAGCAAGCGATTGGATTCGTCTAATGGGTAAGTTCTTTCGCAGAAATCACCTAACGTTCAAATCGCGACGTAGGCGTTACTCCCACAACTGATCACGACGATGCCGGACGACGGGGTTGCAATCCCTGTCACGCTTCAGATTAAATCTACAATCTTGATGATTGTACAAACAATCAGGAAGATTCAACAGTCAATCAGGCAAATTTATCAACCTGCCAGCATTTTCCACTTAAAAAACAGCAATACCTTGCTGTGGTGGTTGCCATTTTTGATTGAAACCGTAATGAGTGATTGAACAATTATAAGCATCCTGCAAAAACTGTTGGCGTTTCTCGCTAGAACAACCCGTTTGTACGATTAACGTTTCCCTGAGCGGATGATGACTGGTGATTAAATATTCATTACGATCATGCAGACGTTGCAGCAATGGCAACGCCGGTAAGTGTGCAAATTTTCCGTTCACGCCCCTATTACAATCGGTACAAGCCAACACCAGATTAGCCACACCGTTAATCGGTTCTTCTATAGGGGTAGAGAAGAGCTTTTTTTCTAAGCTCTCCCCTCCCTCCGAACCGTGCGTGCAGTTCTCCCGCACACGGC
>CAIQND010000076.1 GCA_903873045.1 uncultured Methylococcaceae bacterium
CGGGTTCTTCATGATGGTTTACAACTATTGCCCCCATGAGACTTAATCCACCTTGACCATGATGAGATCTGGCTTGACCAAGAATATCGTGGGTTAGAATTAAATTTTTAAGGTCTATAAATCCGGTTTTTGTTATTTGATATTCAGCCGTATCTTGATCGTCGGTTTCAGAAGTGTTTCTGGATACGGTCAAATTTTTGGTGCCATTGGGTGTAGCAAAATATCTACTCACGGCTTCTTCTGGAAGACCTTCATATTCAATACATCCATTTTGCAATAAAATAGCCCGATCGCAGACATTCTGAATTGCGTTGGTATCGTGAGATACAAACGCAATGGTGGTGCCTTTGTTTTGAAGCTCCCGTATAAATGCAAAACACTTTTGTTGGAAGAAAATATCGCCAACGCTCAGTGCTTCATCAACAATCAACAGTGTGGGATTGGAAAAAGCCTGCACGGCAAAAGCCAGGCGCACAAACATGCCGCTGGAGTAAGTTTTAACTGGCTGATCGATGAATTCACCAATATCTGCAAAGTCGACTATCTGCTCGTAGCTGGCTTCAATTTCTTTCCTGGATAGCCCCAGTATTTGCCCGTTCATAAAAACATTGTCTCGTCCGGTAAACTCCGGATCAAAGCCACTGCCCAACTCCAATAGCGCAGCAATACGGCCATTGACGGTTGCTTCGCCACTGGTTTGGGCTAAAGTCCCCGCAAGGATTTGTAGCAGCGTACTTTTACCACTGCCGTTACGGCCGATAATACCGAAAGTTTCTCCACGTCTTACTTGAAAAGAGATGTCGTTTAACGCCCAGAATTCACGAAAATAATGGGGGCGGGGACGATGCTTTGCTATTTTTAGCGCAACACCTGTACGATTGAAAGCTTGCTGCACATTAGGCAATATCAGCTGTTTTAAACGGTCGCGGGGCGTATTGTAAACTTCGTAACGCTTGCTGACATTACGGACATCGATGACGATTTCTTCAGAGGACATCGGCAAATCCCCTGCGTGATTTTTGAAACCACCAGTAACCCGTTTGGCAGATCAACAGTCCAATTATTAAACTGGCTGCCCATTGCTCCCATAAGATGGGCTTGCCCCAAAGCATCAGGTCACGGAGCTGAATGACGGGTAGGGTGATGGGATTGCCTAGCAGGAAATTTCGATAATCTTCGGGTAGCGCATCAATGGGGTAAAAAATAGGTGCCATAAACAGCGCAACGGTAGTCAACATGCCAATAACTTGTGAAAGGTCACGTAAATAAACACCCAGCGAGGCAAAAGCCCATGAAAAGCCAAGTATCATCAAAAACAGGGGGAAAAGGATGACGGGCGTTAATAATACGCCGATATGAATGGTCACTCCGGCCAGTAGACAAAAAGCCAAGAGCACGCCAAAGCTGACAAGAAAATGTAATAGGGCTGAAAACATTGCCATCCAAGGTAATATTTCGAGCGGGAATATTACCTTTTTAACATATTGAGGGTGGCTAATAATCAGGTTTGGTGCGCGGTTAATGCACTCGGCAAAAAAACTGTGAATGATCATTCCGGAAAAAAGTACGATGGCGAAGGATACTTTGCTTTCTTCGCCGGTGCCGCCCCATTTTGCTTTAAAAGCCACACTAAAAACGACCGTATAAATGGCCAGCATCAATAAGGGATTAAATAAAGACCAGACAACGCCCAAAAGCGAGCCTTTGTAGCGACCTATAAAGTCCCGTTTGACCAATTCCCATAGCAGTTCGCGATGTCTAAAAAGACTACCCAGCATGGCAACAGGCGTTGCTGAATGATATCTACTCATTATTCAAATACCTGAAGCACTTGAACAAAGTACCTTAATCACATCACTCATACGCTTTGTGGCTTGCCATCCTAATAGCTGTCGGGCTTTTTCGGGATTGCCTTGGCTCCAGGCTATTTCATTAGGACGCATCAATGGGGTATCGTCTACTACGTGTTGGTTTGCTGTGTTGCTCATTGTTTTTATTTTTTTAGTAGGCTTATGCTTTTAAACGATTGGATCGTTTCAGTCGCTTATTTTAGTTAATTTATCTGAGCAATCTTTGGTAACGACGCGGGACGGGGTTATAAATCCTGTTCCGCGTGGCGTTAGACACAAATACGCAAAGTTATTGCTTTAGCCATTCGGTTAAAGTGCTTACTTCAGCCCAGTCAAGCATTGCCTCGGCCAAGTCTTCCAGTTTTTCGACCGGCAATGCGTGTAATTGCGCCAGTGCTGCATCAAGCTCTGGATGGATGCCAAATTTACGTCTTAGTATTCGCGTCACTAACTTTATGCATTCTTCTTGCAGACCTTCTTGTCGCCCTTCTTGTCGCCCTAATTGGTGCTCTTCTTCTGCTATTTCTTGATAAAAACGGGTCTGTTTTAGTTCTATATCATTTAACGCTAACATAGTCTTAATCTCCTCCCGACTCAAGCGGGGTAATTTGTATACCAAAATGGTTTCAATTAAATCCAGGCCGTCCGGCCCCAACTCATCACGACGCTCGGCCAATTTGCACGCCAGGGTTATAGTGTCTTGTTCTTGGCTGGCAATCAAACGGATTAATTCAAGGGTTGGGCTAAGCCCTTGGCTGTCACGATAGTCCTCAAGATAAACCCGTCGCAACTGCGGTAAGTCCATAAAGGGCTTAAAGGCAATGCTGGCGGCTTTTTCGATATTGCGTGACGGGTATAATACCAAAATCAACCATGAGTGTGCTGGTTTATGTAGGCGTAAATAGAGTGTTATTTCGCTAAATAGCCGATCGTAAAAACCACTGTCAGGCTGATATTGTACCTCCAAAAAGATTAGCGGTTGATTCTCATCGCCCGTGACCGGTGTAAATAACCCATCCAGTCTAAAGGCCGTTTGTTTGATTTCTTCCGAACCAAATCGATAACTTTCGCTAGTGTATTCCAGGCCCAACAATTCCAGCGCCAGTTTTGGCATGCCTTGAAATAATCGGTAAAATAGGGTATCTGTTTTCATTACACTGGGTTAATTGAAGTTCGTTTAATGAGTCGATTTTTAGTAAGTATTCAGTCCCCTCTTTGAAAAAGAGTGATTAGGGGAGATTTTATTAGATCCCCCCTCAGTGAAGCTAAAGCTGGCTATTAAGATAACACGTAACGTTGTCGTTTTATAATTGATCGACCATTTCAGGGCTGGCTTTGCGAAACAGCACCAAAGAAAAAGCCAGTAGCGAGAGGGCAATAAGCGTAATAACGCCAAGACCTGAGGGTTAGGCAACGGTTGACAATCTCGGCAAACAGTGACCAGCCCAAGGTGCCCGCCATCAAGTAAATAGCATAAGCGTATTGATTGGTTATCCCCGGTAATTTGGCAGAAAGTACCGCTGAGAGTACAAAAGCAAATATAAGCACCTGAGACAATGGGTTTAAAATCATCCACAAGCCACCCAAAGCGCTGCGTACAAATTTGCTGCGAAACTCGGTTTTAATGGATGACACAATAAAAAATCGATAACGCCATGCGGCGAGTAGTAAAGCTTTCACTCAATAAATCCTTTTTGGTTGTTGGTTTCGGCTACCAACTTTAGACGGGACAAGCAAAAAGGCTTTGCCGTCAATACGGTTAACTTAATGATAAAGCATTAAAAGAGACCGCTCAGCGAACGATTTAACCTTAAACTGTCCCGCCTTAGTAGGTAGCCTAAATGATCAAGTTATTTCATGCACGATGCTTGGTTTAATGAGCAAATCACTATACTTCGAACGGCTATCAATTACGAAGCGAAATGGAGTTTGCAGCCCCGTTCCTTACGCTTTACCTGAAGCACTTGAACAAAGTACCTTAATCACATCATTCATACGCTTGGTGGCTTGCCATCCCAATAGCTGTCGGGCTTTTTCGGGATTGCCTTGGCTCCAGGCTATTTCATTAGGGCGCATCAATTGGTCATCGTGTGTTACGTGTTGGGTCCAGTCCAGGTCAAAACAGGCAAAAGTCTGAGCGACAAAATCTTTAAGCGAATTGGCTTGGCCAGTGGCGATGACAAAATCATCGGCTTGCTCAGCCTGAAGCATCAGCCACATGGCTTCTACATATTCCGGTGCCCATCCCCAATCACGGGAGATACATAACGCACCCAAGGTTAGTTTTTCTGTTGATCCTTGTGCAATTCTGTAAGCGGCACGCACCACTTTTTGCGTTACAAAACGTTCCGGACGCAGCTCTGATTCGTGGTTAAACAAAATACCATTTACCGCGAACATATTGTGCGCTTCACGGTAATTTCGAACCAGCCAATGCGCTGAAGATTTTGCCACGGCGTAGGGACTTACCGGATTAAAGGAGGTGTGTTCGTCTGCGGGCACGCCGCCGGTATCTCCAAAACATTCGCTGGAGCTGGCGTGGTAAAATTTTGCCGGTAATTTTAAAAAACGCAACGCTTCCAGAATATTAAGCGTACCAATGGTAATGCTCTCAATGGTTTCTGAGGGTTGCTCAAACGACAAACCTACCGATGTTTGTCCGGCCAGATGATAAATTTCATCGGGTTGGACTTTTGATATAACCGTCAGCGTACTTTTAAAATCATGGGGTGCCATTGATAAAAGCTCAACTTGCCCGATAATATTCAATCGTACCAGCGAGCCAAAGCCAGACACGCCGGCATCTCGAGAGGTACCAAAAACTGCATATCCCTTATTAAGCAATAGTTGTGCAAGGTAAGCGCCGTCTTGGCCGCCTATGCCGGTAATAAGTGCTGTTTTCTTCATGTTGTCCATACCAAGTGGTTATTTTTATGGTGGCGCGAAAATAATATCATTTTGCTAATGACGATGTTTCAGTAGCCTTAACTGTTTTTTTGTGTTTGGGGGCTTTTTTAGCGGGGGCTGTTTTCACATCAACCGGCTTTTCAGGCGCTATTTTTGCAACGGGAGCGGGGGCTGCCGTCTGTGCGGGTACAATAACAGGTACACTCGGGATAACGGTTGGTACTACTTTAGGTATCTCGTCAGAGGTAATGCTTAGGCGCTTAAACATAATGCCAACTTCTCTGGGGTCGGTACCGGTACCTAAATCCGCTGGACTGATTGGGTATGGGACAATAAATTTTATATTGTCGGCGGGTGTTGTGGTCTCAATTATAAAGGTTACTTTTTTGGGTTGATCGCTGGCAACAAACTGATTTTCCCAATCTCCAGACTGTATCTTTACAACCTTTCCAACATCGGGGCCAAAAGCCGCTGCAAACTCTAAATCCAGGGTAAATTTGGTCGGCAGATTCTGTGTAAAAACAAAATTAACCTCTTTACCTTCAGTCCATCGACCTATCGTTTCAAATCCGGACATGCCGGCAACAGATTTAATAAATGCCGGATAATCCGGTTTTTCCGAGAATTGAATGCCTTCTGCTAGTGTTGCATTGTAGCCGTTATGCACTTCCACAACCGGGGCTTTTGCAATGTCTTCTTGGTTTTCGCCACAGGCTGTTAAATTAAGACTGGCTAAGATAGCAAGAGTAAGGATTCTTTTTGAGTTCACAGGCTTTCCTTTAAAAAATTATTAGACTTAAAAAATGGTTTATCGGGTATTTCAAAGCAACAGTCTTGTTTTAACCATTATTAATGGCTATCTTGGATATCTCTGTACAAGTCAACATAAGACTGAACCATGCGGTCAGCAGTAAAAAATTGATAATATCGTTCTTCGGCGCATCTGCCCATTTCTGCTGCTTGCTCTGGATGCTCCCACAAATAAGTCATCGCTTGCCTTAACGCTTCCGGATCGCTGGGTGGAACGACCAATCCGGTTTCATCTGCAACATTAATATAAGTGGTGCCGGTACCAATCTCACTGGAAATTAACGGCTTTCCGTACATGGCACCTTCCAGCAATGAAATACCAAAAGCTTCGGATCGTAGATGTGAAGGAAATACAACACCATAACATAAAGTTAACAAGGCAACTTTATCTTCATCAGACTGATACCCCAGAAAGTGAACATTACGCAAACCTAATTGTGTTCCTTGCGCTTTCAATTCCTGCTCAATAGGGCCGGCACCTACAATTACAATTGGATAATCGGTATCTTGCGAAGCCTCCAGCAATATGTGCAGGCCTTTATAATAGCGAATCAGCCCAACAAATAAAAAAAACTTGGAGCCTACTTTCTCGCGCCAAAATTGCAACCTGTCAGGCTCTACTTCGGGATAACTGGCTTTATCAAGTCCTATCGGAATCACCTTAACGCTGTCTTTATACTTAGCCAGCACCATGCTGGTCGCTAAATAGTTGGGTGAGGTTGCAACGATGCAATCCATACCTTCCAGAAACTTGCGCTTTAATGGCCGGTATAGCTTATTTAAATGGATCTGACGAATAATGTCAGAATGGTAAGTGACTACCGTCGGCTTGCAAACACGGGTTGCAAAATGCACTACGTCCATAAACGGCCAAGGGTAGTGGTAATGAATGATATCTGCCTGCTTGGCCAATTGATAAAAACGCCAAAAAGCGGATAGTGAAAAGCCCGTTGAAGCAATCTGAAAATCCAAACGCGCCCGGTGTGCCAGATAACCGTCAATCTCAATGGTTCTTGGCGCTTTACTGGCTGTTAGCGACAGCACATCAACTTTAATGCCCAACTTAACGCTACCTCTGGCAATCTGATTAATGACCTGCTCAATGCCGCCCATCGTATCCGGAAACGAGGTTCTATAAAAATGCAATACCCGTAGCGGTTTTTGACTCAAGCAAGCACCTCTTTATAAAC
>CAIQND010000077.1 GCA_903873045.1 uncultured Methylococcaceae bacterium
CCGGACTGTATTTATCTTGACCCCATGTTTCCTCCCAAGCGTAAGAAATCTGCATTACCCAAGAAATCAATGATGGTTTTGCGTGATTTGTTGGGTGACGATCAAGATAAAGAGCAGCTTTTTGCAGCGGCTTTAACGGCTGCCGGAAAACGGATTGTGGTAAAAAGTCCTGATTATGCGGAGCCTTTAGGTGGTAAGCCTAATGAAAGTTTTCATGGTAAATTATTACGTTATGATGTTTATTTTAAAAGTTAATGTTAAAAAGTTGAGGCTGGATAATGTCTGATTGGGTCAATGTAATAGATGAAACCGCTTTGGCAGATGGCGAAAATATCGTCATTGATATTGATGGAGCGGATGTCGCCGTATTTAAGGTTGACGGTGGTTTTTATGCGATTGAAGATGTTTGTTCGCATGATGGTGGAGAAATTGCGAGTGGTGAGTTAGACGGTGATGAAATTATCTGTCCTCGTCATGGTGCCCGTTTTTGCATTAAAACGGGTGCTGTTAAATCTCCCCCCGCCTATGAAAATATACACTGCTTTTCGGTGCGCATTGACAATGGAAAAGTGCAGGTTAGGGATGATCGCTGGGATTGATGTTGTTTTTTAGTGGCAAAGAATTGCCGTGTAATGATCTAAAAAAACGATGCAGGTATTGGTTGAGTCAACTAATTCGATTTGCATTGTGTAGTATTTAACTTTCAATAGAAAGTTTAAGGCGCTATTTTTGATAGGCTGCTGCTTTCACTAAGTGCTTTAACTCCCCCTAAACGACAGGATGATGTCGGTCAATCAATTATAATTGATTGACCGACATTTTGTTAAATGTTGGTCAATCAATTATGACTCTTTCAATCCGGATAGTCCGATAATAGACCAGTTGTCAAAATCAAGAGCGCCTTTTTCATTGTCTCCGTTGTTATAAGTGATGCGGCAAACATATTTTTTCGTGCTTGTGCCGTCAGTATCTCTAGTGAGGGTAACTTCAGCACTGATAAGATACTGATAATTGCCAAAAGTATAGGCGTTAAGTGGTTTTTCAGGAAAGATAACTGTCACATCAGTTCCAAGTTCGGATTTAATGTAATTATTACAATGCATGAAAGCAATTCCGGATAGCGGCGTTGAAATAGGTAATGAACTGGCTTGGTCTTTGCTGTCAACAAGAAACAGATCAGACGCAACAATTTTATAAATAACAGGCATAACGATTTTATATTGACTGAAAAGCAGAACAGCCAAGCCTGCGACAAGGAGTAATGTTCGGTATTTTTTCATAAAATTTAGGTGGTTTAATTAGGGCTCATTATTGAGAATTGTGGCAGAATTTTAACAGAAATCAGTATATTAAGCGTAGGAAAATTTTATAGCGGCATAGATTTTTGCAAGGAAATAAAATTGTATAAAGTTTTTGACTTGACAAGGTTACTTGAGCTGGTAGACTGACATCTCACCAAATTGAGTTGGTGAGACTTCCCTTGAATTAATTCAAGTAAGAAGTGGGAAAACGGAGTTGTACTATAGAGTCCTGGTCAATCGACTGGGGATTTGTTAATTTTTAGGAGGTAGAAATGGCAGCTACAACTGAATCAGTGAAAGCTGATGCTGCGGAAGCACCGCTGTTAAACAAAAGAAATATGTTCCTAGGCGCTTTGCTCTATGTCGTATTTTACGGTTGGGTTCGTTGGTATGAAGGTGTTTATGGCTGGTCAGCCGGTTTGGACTCATTCGCACCTGAATTCGAAACTTACTGGATGAATTTCCTGTACATTGAATTTGTATTGGAAGTATCTACTGCAGGTATTTTGTGGGGTTACTTGTGGAAATCTCGTGATCGTAAAGTAATGTCAATTACTCCAAGAGAAGAGTTAAGAAGACACTTTACTCATTGGACTTGGTTGGTAATGTATGGTATCGCTATTTATTATGGCGCTAGCTACTTTACAGAGCAAGATGGTACATGGCATCAAACTATTGTTCGTGATACTGACTTTACACCAAGTCACATCATTGAATTCTACTTGAGCTATCCTATCTACATCATCACTGGTGGTGCTTCTTTCTTATATGCTAAAACAAGATTGCCAACCTATCAAAAAGGTTTGTCTCTTCAGTATTTAGTATCAGTAGTTGGTCCTTTCATGATCTTGCCAAATGTTGGCTTGAACGAATGGGGTCACACTTTCTGGTTTATGGAAGAATTGTTTGTTGCACCTTTACACTACGGCTTCGTATTCTTCGGATGGGCTGCTTTAGGTGTAATGGGTATTGTAAACATAGAAATTGGAGCTTTGTCCAAGCTTCTGAAAAAAGACTTAGCTTAATTTAAGTCTTGGTTGTAACAATTAACTATCTCCCTGGTTGCTTCGTCTTTTTTCACGACGAAGCAACAAAGTTGAAACGTTAATGATTAATAAAAATAATTTAAATCCTTTAGGAGGTAAGCTATGAGCGCATCTCAATCAGCTGTACGTTCACGCGCTGAAGCTGTAAAAGTTTCACGCACGTTCGATTGGCTAATTTTGTTTACATTGTTCTTCGTTGTACTTGGTGGATATCACATTCACTATATGTTAACCGGTGGTGACTGGGATTTCTGGACTGACTGGAAAGATAGACGTCTATGGGTAACCGTAGCTCCAATCGTTTCAATTACATTCCCAGCTGCTGTTCAATCTATGCTTTGGTATCGTTACCGTTTACCTTTCGGTGCGGTAGTTTGTATTTTAGGTCTGCTCTTAGGTGAGTGGGTTAACAGATACTTAAACTTCTGGGGTTGGACTTATTTCCCAGTAAACTTCTGTTTCCCTTCTAACTTAATGCCAGGTGCTATCGTTCTTGATGCTATCCTGATGTTAACTGGTAGTATGACAGCAACTGCAGTTATCGGTGGATTGGCTTATGGCCTATTGTTCTACCCAGGTAACTGGCCAATCATTGCTCCGTTACATGTTCCTGTTGAATATAACGGTATGATGATGACACTAGCTGATTTACAAGGTTACCACTACGTAAGAACTGGTACACCTGAATACATCAGAATGGTTGAAAAAGGTACACTGAGAACATTCGGTAAAGACGTTGCTCCTGTATCAGCGTTCTTCTCTGGTTTCGTGAGTATCTTAATCTACTTCTTGTGGCATTTCTTCGGCAAGTGGTTCAACTCAACTGCATTTGTTGAGTCTGTATAAGAACTGTTACATCGAAAATAAAAAAGACTGACGTCACAAAATAATTGTTACTTTGTTAACGTTAGATACTCAAAAACTATAGATTCTCTATTATAGAGGAGGATATATGAAAATATTAAAAGACAAGGTTGCTAAATTATCCTTTGTCGCACTGCTGATTACTGTTACAGCAGCGATGTTATACGTACCAACTGCATCTGCTCATGGTGAAAAATCGCAAGCCGCATTTATGCGTATGCGTACTATTCACTGGTTTGACCTTAACTGGTCAAAAGAAGAAGTGCCAGTTAACGATACAATGACAATTTCAGGTAAATTCTTCGTGTTTACTGGATGGCCAGAAACTGTTGATAAACCAGAAATCTCTTTCTTGAACATTGGTATTCCTGGTCCTGTATTTATTCGTGCAGGGTCTTGGATCGGTGGTCAATTAGTTCCACGTTCAGTTTCTTTGGAACTGGGTGAGACTTATGAGTTTAAAGTATTGTTAAAAGCACGTCGTCCAGGCGACTGGCACGTTCACACTATGTTGAACGTTAAAGGCGGTGGACCAATTATCGGTCCAGGTAAATGGGTAACTATTACTGGTTCTATGTCTTCGTTTGTTAACCCAATTACTACTTTGACAGGTGAAACTGTTGATTTAGAAACTTATAACTTGGGTAATACTTACTTCTGGCATGGTCTGTGGTATGGTATCGGTCTACTTTGGATGGCATACTGGGTTCGTAAACCAATGTTTGTTCCACGTTCAATCGCTGTTGAAGCTGGTAAAGCTGATTCACTGATTAGTGGCGCAGATAGAAAGGTTGCTTTGGGTTTTGCTGTTGGTACTATCGTAATCGTTGCTATGTCAATGGCTAGCACTAACGAGAAGTTCCCTATTACAACTCCTCTGCAAGCTGGTTTGTTACGTGGTATTAAATCAATTGATATGCCTGCTACTACAGTTAAGGTTAAAATTGAAGACGCTACTTACCGTGTACCAGGTCGTGCAATGCAAATGACCATGACTATCACTAACAATGGTGATTCATCTATTCGTTTAGGTGAGTTCAACACTGCTGGTGTACGTTTCATGGACGCTGCAGTATCTGTAGATGAATCAGGTTATCCTGACGACTTATTGGCTGAAGAAGGTTTGACTGTTAGTGATAACAGCCCACTTGCTCCAGGTCAATCAAGAACCGTTCAAGTAACTGCTTCTGACGCAGCATGGGAAGTTTATCGTTTAGCTGACTTGATCTATGATCCAGACAGTCGTTTTGCTGGTTTGTTATTCTTCTATGATGAAGCTGGCAACCGTCAAATGATTACAATTGACGCTCCATTAATTCCAAGCTTCATTTAATATGAAATAATTAACTGGTCGTTTAACGGTCAGTTAAGGAATTGAAAAACCCTCGTTACTTTTTAAGTAGCGGGGGTTTTTTTTAACTTTAGGCGCGTAAGCGCCAGTCATATTGGACGCGTAGATCATGACAGTGGTTTGCATTTAAAAAAATATACCATCAGACACCCCGCACTACTCAAAGCGCCTATTCAGTAGCGTTAATAAAACACAAAAAAATACCATCATAAGGCAGAAAAAAACAGCTCTTCTGACTTTGACGTGATCGCCTAATAACAAAAAATCTCAAATGGTTATGAGAATTTAAAATCTCTGTGGATATGCACTGTAACCATTTTTTAGAACCAGAAATGCTATTACCAAGGGGGAGGTATTTATTAATTCGTAGATAAAATAATGAGTGTGCGACAAGTTAAGCTTTTCATTTCTTGCAAGGTAAAAGTTCTTGTTTGGAACTCAAGGAAATGAGTTCAAAGACCTAAGACAGTGTAAGTAAATAACGGATACATCTTTTAAGTAATCGTTCAAAAGTCTTTTAACATTTCTTAACATGACAAAGTGCTTGCGGCAATCAGACTATATGAAGTTGACGGTATTTTATTTTGTTAAAAGACTTTTGCTCACCTACTTATTGGCTCGATTTGATGCCATAGTTCCAGTCTTTGCCATGGAACTTGGCAGGGGTGAGATTGACTCTTCGTAGGTCTTCATCGTTCACTTTGATCCCACTAGTAGTTGACACTTTTTTTATCACAAAAAATGCTAATAATCTCTGTAGGTCGAGTTAGGCGCTAACCGTACCCGACACAGATACTTCGAATTGAAAAGTCTAAGCCGAGGAATGAAGGATGCCAAAAATTAAATGTTTTGTTTCTAAAAATTATATAAGTAGAGTAAAAGAATCAAAATACATGAGACAATTAAATCAATTATAAACTCTATAAGTAGCACCAATGAAAAGAGCGAACAAGTCTGATCTGGAAGAAGCATTAAAACTGTGTAAAGGGGCGTTTATATCAGCTGCCGGATTTAGTATGGTTATTAATTTGTTGCAACTGGTTCCAACCATTTACATGCTGCAATTATACGATCGCGTGGTACCTACCGGAAACCGGTCTACCCTGCTTATGCTGACCTTGATAGTCATCGTGCTGTTTTTGACGATGGGCGCTTTGGAATGGGTGCGGTCGCAGATACTGGTTAGAGTCAGTTCACGCCTGGAGACATTGCTCAACGAACGGTTGTTTCAGGTGGCTTATAAACAATCGCTTTATACGGGTGGACAAAGGGCAAGCTCGCAACCCCTTGACGACTTGACTTCATTAAGGCAATTTATGACCGGTAACGGTCTGTTTGCCTTTTTTGATGTGCCGTGGATGCCTGTTTATATCGCTGTTATGTTTATTTTTCATCCTTTATACGGGTGGGCGGCTGTAGGCACTTCCATTATTCTGGTTATTGTCGCCATCATTCAGGAAAAATCCACAGGTAAACTTTTGGGTGAAGCCAATACCTTGGCGATGGCAGGTCGTGGCCTGGTCAATAAAAATCTGAGAAACGCAGAAGTTATTGAGTCCATGGGCATGTTGCGGAATATTCAAACGCGCTGGCTGGAAGGAACCCAACAAGTGTTGTTGTTGCAAGCAACAGCAAGTTCCCGCGCCGGCTTAATCAGCGGCATATCAAAAGTTATTCGCTTGTCGTCACAATCCTTGATTTTGGGTCTGGGTGCTTATTTAGTCATCGAAAACGAGATAACGGCGGGCTTAATGATAGGCGGTTCCATTCTTTTGGGTCGTGCGTTGGCACCCATCGATATGATGATTGGTACTTGGAAAGGTTTTATTACTGCCCGTGGCCAATATCATCGCCTCAATGAGTTACTTATTCAAATACCCGCAGACACCGACAAAATGACCTTGCCGGCACCAGAAGGCAGCTTTCAGATAGAAGCGGCTGTTGTGGTTCCGCCGGGTGCAAAAACACCGGTGTTAAAAGGCATTACCTTGGGAATTGCCAAAGGTGACGTGGTTGGCGTAATTGGTCCCAGTGGTGCAGGAAAATCGACTTTTGCCCGCGCTTTATTGGGCATCTGGCCCACCGCGAGTGGGAAAATTCGTTTGGATGGCGCGGATGTCTTTGCCTGGAGTCGTGACGAATTGGGGCCCTACATCGGCTACTTACCCCAAGATGTAGAGCTGTTTGAGGGGACTGTCAGTGAAAATATCGCACGTTTTGGCGATATAGACCCTGATAAAGTGGTTAACGCCGCCAAAATGGCCGATGTGCATGACCTGATCTTACGCCTGCCTGAAGGTTACGACACCGTCATAGGCGCAACCGGCGGCAACTTGTCGGGTGGTCAGCGTCAGCGTATCGGTTTGGCAAGGGCGCTCTACGGTGAGCCCGTCATTGTGGTGTTGGACGAGCCAAACTCAAATCTGGATGAACAAGGTGAATTTGCCTTGGGTAACGCCATCCAACGTCTAAAGCATAAAAGAGCCACGGTGATTGTTATAACCCATCGTAACAATGTACTGGCAAATGTAGACAAGCTGCTCATTTTAAATGACGGACTGGTTACCGTTTATGGTCCCAAGGCAGACGTAATGGCGCATTTTCAACAGCAACAAATGGCTACTTCAGCCGCACAGCCCACGCAAGCGACTGCGGGCACGTTAACTACACAGGCATAAACAGATATGAAAGAAGCGCTTGCACAAATGACGACTAAAACAAAAATTCCCCTGATTATTGATGACCGATCCATTCGAACTATCGGCGTTATTATTCTGATAGGTACATTTGGGATACTGGGAACCTGGGGTTATTTGGCACCCATAGATAGCGCCGCCTTGGCACCCGGTTACGTGACCGTAAAATCACATCGAAAAACCGTTCAACATCTGGATGGCGGTATAGTCAGCAAACTGCTTGCCAAAGATGGTGATGTGGTACAAGAAAACGATGTATTACTGATACTGGACGGCACCGAAGTTAAGGCGCAACTGGAAATTATTCGCGGTCAATACATCACTTTGTCAGCGCAAATCGCCCGACTGATTGCAGAGCGAGACCAACAAAGCCACATCAGTTTTCCCGATGCGTTACAAGACCTGTCTGACCCCCATATTGCCGAAGCGAGACAAGGCGAGACCCAGTTGTTTAATGCCAGAAAAAGCGCACATCAAGGTGAGATTTCAGTTTTAAATCAAAGAATCACTCAGTTAGGGTCAAAAATACAAGGTTTGCAAGGCCAGCGAACCAGCAAGCAGGCCTTGATGACTTCTTATGGTGATGAAGTTAAAGACTTAAAAGAATTATTGGCCGAAGGTTTTGCTGACAAACAACGATTGCGTGATATTGAGCGTAATTACGAACAAGTTACCGGTGAAGTCGCTGCCTTAAGTTCTGAAATTGCCGGTAACGAAATTCAGATCGGCGAAACAAAATTGCAGATTCTGCAACTGCAAAAACAGTTTCAGGAAGATGTCGCCGGTAAACTGGGTGAAGCACAGGCAGAACTTTACGATGTTTCTCAGCGCCTGGTAGCAACAAGGGATAAAGTCATCCGAACTGAAGTAAAATCACCCGCCAACGGTCGGGTATTGGGGTTGTCCGTGCATAATGTGGGTGGCGTTATATCCCCCGGCAAACCCATACTCGACATTGTTCCGCAGCAAGAAGAGTTAATCATAGATGCTCAAGTGTCACCGATGGACATTGACAGAGTCCGGGCGGGCTTGGTTGCAGAAGTCCGGTTTAGCGCCTTTAAACAGGCATTGACACCCAAGATGCAAGGCAAGGTCATTAATTTGTCAGCAGACCGGTTAACCGACGAAAAAACCGGAATGCCTTATTATCTGGCACAAATTGAATTAACGGCAGACAGCACTCTAAAATTGGGTGACATGGAATTACTGCCCGGAATGCCCGCTGAAGTACTTATTAATACCGGTGAAAGAACGGTCTTTGAATACTTGATGCAGCCCATTACCAACGCATTTGCACGCGCCTTTATAGAAGACTAAGGCATCATGAAAAAACTAAAATTACTCCTCGCTTGCCTGGCTCTTGCGCAAGTCGGTACAGCCAGGGCAGAAGATTTGCTAAGCATTTATCAGCAAGCCCTGGAAGCCGATCCGCAGTTACAAACGGCGGCATTAAAAGTTGAAATAGGTGCCGCGCAAAAAGGCCAGGCGCTGGGTCAAATGCTGCCTCAAATAAGCGCCAATACCAATTGGTCAAAAAATGAACAAAAGCGAAATGCAGTGAATGGTGGGGCAGATAACATAACCACTTATCCTGGCACACGTTATACAGTTTCATTAACTCAATCCGTGCTCGATTTTGCCAAGTTTTGGGACTGGCGGCGTGCCCAGGAAATTGAAAACCAGTACACGTCAGAAAATATTGAAGCACAGCATACCTTGATGTTTAATGTGGTCAAAAAATATTTTGATGTGCTCGAAGCGGAAGATCAGTTGTATTATCTTCAAGCCGAAAAAGACAGTACCCGAAAACAGTTGGAGCAAGTCCAAAAATTGTATGCCAAGCAACTGGTTTTAATAACGGATTTGTATGAAGTAGAAGCACGACTGGATCAGATAAACGCCACTGAAATTGAAGCGGAAACATTATTGGTTACCGCCCGGGAAAGTTTAAAAGAATTAACCAATACCGAACCGGTAGCGCTCTATAAATTGCGTGATGAAATAGACTACAAAAAACTGGATGGTGCTCTGGCGGACTGGATTGAAGTCGCTAAAAGCGAAAACCCGACCTTGGCTGCGCAACTTAGTGCGATAGCGGCGGCAGGTGACAATGTTGCCGTACAAAAATCGAGGTATCTGCCCGTCGTTGACATGCAATTAAATTACAATGCGACCAACACCGGCTATCAAAGCATCAATTTAGGCAGTAACTACGAAACCCAGGTAGCCGCAATAAACGTCACTATTCCTTTATTTACCGGTGGAACAACTACCAATCGCCTGTTTGAAGCGCAACACAAATTGTCTATAAGCAAATATGAAAATGAAGCCAAAATTCGCGCTTTGATTAAAGAAACCAGTGATTCCTTCTTGAGTTCCAATGCCAGTGTCAGACGCATCAGTGCAACCCGTAAAGCCTTGGATTCAGCCATTAAATCCAGGGAAGCCATGGAAAGTGGCTTCAGTTATGGCGTTCAAACCATCAGTGATGTATTAAATGCCCAAAAAGGCGAATTTAAAGTCAAAAGAGATTTATCACAAGCAAAGTACGGCTATATAAAAAACAAGATGCGTTTTTTGACGGCTACCGGCTTGATAAGCGATGAAAATATGCACGAAGTTAATAGTTGGTTGCAAAATATGCCCAAACAACCCGAAATAACCTCAGGTCAAAAGGCTTCATAATAATCACGGTGCTCAGATAGACCAACCGTGAGGCTTGGGAGGACTTCAAAACCGGATAAACCTGATTTTTTTCTGAACAGTGGCGGATAGGTTTGAGGTGATAATTGCAACTCGTTGTTCCAGTTTTTTAGCTTGACTGAGGCAACCCCGGATAAATCAAGATATTTTCGTTAGTCGCGACGTGGGCATCGCTCCCACGGTGGGAGCGATGCC
>CAIQND010000078.1 GCA_903873045.1 uncultured Methylococcaceae bacterium
CAGGCTGCCGCGCAGGCTGCCGCGCAGGCTGCCGCGCAGGCTGCCGCGCAGGCTGCCGCGCAGGCTGCCGCGCAGGCTGCCGCGCAGGCTGCCGCGCAGGCTGCCGCGCAGGCTGCCGCGCAGGCTGCCGCGCAGGCTGCCGCTCAGGCTGCCGCTCAGGCTGCCGCTCAAGCGAGCGCTCAGTATTATACCCGCAGTTTGCTGGAAGCAAGCTTGGACGCCTTGATAATGATTTCATTGGAAGGCAAGATCTCCGATGTTAACAGGGCTACGGAACGGGTAACCGGATTGGAGCGAAAGCAGTTGATCGGCAGTGACTTCGCTAATTATTTTACCCATCCAGAAAAAGCGAGCGAGGTCTATCAATTGGCATTCGAAACCGGTTTTGTGACTGATTACCCGCTAGCTATAAAGCATGTTTCCGGCAAGGTCACCGATGTGCTTTATAATGTCAGCGTGTATTGTGATGATCAGGATTGTGTACTGGGCGTGTTTGCGGCAGCACGCGACCTCAGCGGACTCCAGCAGACGGAAGATAAGCTGCGCCTAAGTTATCTTGCCTTAAAACAAATCAGCCAAGGCGTAATCATCACTAGTCATGACCGGAAAATCCTGTGGGTTAATGATGCCTTTACATCAATGACTGGCTATAGCAAGCCAGACATAATAGGTCTGAATCCTAATATTGTACACGGGCCGCTCACCGATCCAAATACGCTAAAGGCTATACGTCTGGCTCTTGAAAAGAACAGCCCATTCACCGGCGAAATCCTTAATTATCGCAAAGACGGTTCGGTGTTCTGGAACGAATTGACGATTTCTCCCGTGTTTGACGCACAAGGTCAGTTAACTAACTTTGTTAGTGCCACACGCGACATCACCGAACGTAAACAAATAGAGCAGTCCCTACGTGAGAGCGAATTTCTCTTGAAATTTGCCATAGAAGGTGTCGGAGACGGTGTCTGGGACTGGAATAGCCAGACCGATCAGGTCGTTTATTCGCGTCTCTGGAAAGAGATGATTGGGTATTCCGAAGACGAAATACAGCCTATTCAACAAGAATGGCTCGACCGTATTCATCCTGATGATCAGCTGCCTGTTGCAGAAGCACTGCAAGCCTACATAGATGGAAAGACAGCAATTTACCTCGTTGAATATCGCCTCCGCTGCAAAGATGAAAGTTACAAGTGGATTTTGAGTCGTGGGCTGGCGGTTGATTACAATGATGAGAGTACCCCCTTACGGATGATCGGGACGCATACTGATATTTCTTCGATCAAAAAAACACAGAATTCATTACAGGAAAAAGAACGAATGTTATCTGAATCACAGCATATCGGCCATATTGGTAGCTGGTCTTTAGAACTGGCGACCGGTTTACTGACCTGGTCAGACGAAATGTATCTCATTTTTGGCGTTACCCCTGAGATATTCGATCACACGATGGTAGCGATTGGTGATCTTATCCTTCCTGAAGATTTGGATCAGAGAAACAGTTGGTTCAATAATTCCCTAAAGGGAGAAGATATGCGAGAACTGATTTTTCGTATCCAGTTACCGGATGGCAGCATCCGTTTTATCTGTAGCACCGGTAAAGTACAGTACGACACATTAAAAAAACCCTTGCGCTTTGTGGGTTATTCTCAGGATATCAGTGCGCGTAAATACCAGGAACAACAAGACAAAGCGCATCTAAACCAACTGGCTCATGTTACGCGCCTTGGGCTAATGGGCGAAATGGCATCCGGCATTGCCCATGAAGTTAACCAACCCTTAACGGCCATTGCTACCTATGCGCAAGTTAGTTTAAATCTGATAAAAGCTGAAAGCCCCAACATGGAAAAGCTTGCCGAGGTCGCCTACAAAACCCAGCAACAGGCATTAAGGGCGGGACAGATTATTAGTCGTATGCGGGAGTTTGTTAAATCAAATACCAAGCAGGTTGCAACGACCGACCTGAATGAATTAATTAATGACGCAGTCGGTCTGTGTCTGCCTGATCTAAAACGGAGCAATATAACGCTAACCCTTCAATTACAAAACCCTCTGCCGCTTATTAATGTTGATAGGATACAAATTGAACAGGTCATTATAAATCTGATCAGAAACAGCGCAGATGCCTTCGATAATTGCCCTGATAACCAAGCATACGAAATATCAATCCATAGCTTATTAAAGCTTAATGAGAAGGGTATAGAAGTCAAAATAAAAGACAATGGCTCAGGCATTCCTGATGATCAGCACCAGCAAATATTAATGCCTTTTTACACCACAAAAACAGAAGGCATGGGCATGGGCTTATCTATTTGCGGCTCTATTATTGAAGCGCATGGAGGTTATTTGAAATTTAAAAGCCAAGTTGGAAAAGGAACCACATTTTATTTCACGCTACCCATTAAAAAAGATAACGGCTGATGAGTGCTAATACTCGTTGTTCCGGTTTTTTTAGCTTGACTGAGGTAGTCCCGGATAAATGAAGATGTTTTCGTTAGTCGCGACGTGGGCGTCGCTCCCACGGTGGGAGCGATGCC
>CAIQND010000079.1 GCA_903873045.1 uncultured Methylococcaceae bacterium
GCATCGACACTTAAGCTAATGGCCTGTCACAACTAAAGCATTATTCAGTCATTTATTTTTGAATAGTCTTTATTTAGGGTGTGGTAGTGTTCTCTGACAATTTAACGACGCTATTGTCATGCTTAAATTCGAATTACAAGATTTCTATGATTGAGTCTGTTATGTGTTGCAAGCCACTTTTGGATCTTAACTTGTTGCAAGTTCAGCGTTTCTTTGTAGTGATGCCAGTTTGGCACTCACATAGCCATGAATTTCGTGGAAAGGCACGGGTTTGTAAAACACAGTCACTCCCTTGGGTATCCAACTTCTGCTGCTGATATCGGCTTTGCTTAATCCGGTAACCACAATAATGTCCATCTTGTTAAACAAGTGATCCTTGCGCAGGGTATCTATCATCTCAAATCCGTCAACACCCGGCATACGCAGATCGGCGATCAAAATGTCCGGGTAATGTCTGGCAATCTGCACCAATCCCGATAAACCATCGCCGACGATGTTGAGATCAATAGGCATATCCCACTCTGCTATGGTTGATTGATAAAGTTTTTGCAAGGCCGGATCATCCTCTACGACAAGGATGGATAGTCGACTGGGTTGAGTCGAAAAAGTGTTCTGTTTACGGTTTTTAAGAAAGTTCTCGACAGAACTACCCAGTATTCGGCGGTGTCCCCCTGATGTTTTCCATGCTTGTAGTGTCCCTTGCTCAACCATTTTCTGTACAGTACCTCGTGATAACGCAAGCATTTCGGCTACTTCACGGGTATTGTAATAAATAGGGTCTTCAATATTTTTATTTTCAGTAACATCTAACTGATTTTTCATGAGCTAATAATAAACTAATGTTTTTAAAAGAACGGCTTGCCAAGAGCTGGGAATAAAATAACTTGATTGAATCCAGGTTATTGAGTCACCGATCCCAAGAAAGGTCTGGACAGATTCGGTGTATTATCTCGTCACTGCCTGCTATTAATAGTGTAATTAATCACAGGCAGCCGCATCCTGAGTCAGTCGATTTTTTTAAGCTGTTTTAGAGTATTTGCTTGTTGGTAGAGTATCGTTTCCACTGTTTTAAATGGAATAGGCTTGGGTAACACCATCAAGCCTTCAGGTATTGACCCCATTTTTAAAATATCTTTTGCTTCCATTCCTGTTACCACGATAATTTTTGTATCTTTCATGTCAGGCATTTTCATGATTTCACTAATCATGTGTAAGCCGTCAATATCCGGCATATTTAAATCTGTAAAAATAAGATGCGGCCGATATTTGCCAACCATCATTAACCCCTGATAAGCATTGGTCGCCAGGAACAGTTGATGTGGCACACTAAATTGACCGAATTGTAATTCACATAGCCGCAAAATAGCGTAATCATCCTCTACAACCAAAACCCGCAAATGGCTTTCGTCATCCGTTATTGAGGGTTCTATATATTCAGTATTACCCGTTAATGCCGATCGGGCGGCAGATAAATGCCTTATCACATCCTCTCGACTCAAACGCCTATGCCCACCCATCGTCAGGCTTGCCTTCAATTTTCCGCTATCCACCCAATTTTGAATAGTACGCTGACTTACTTCCAGCAAAATAGCCGCTTCTTTCGTACTCAACCATGATTGTTCGCTCACATCTAACATCCTAAAAATCATAAATATACTAGACATAATAGTCAATATTAAAAACAAAGCAACAAATTATTTTGAATTAGTCCATACGTTAAAAAAAAGAGTGAGCTTTCAGGTTTTTTTCATAAATGCAAATTTAATAATACATTTTTTGCAGTTGTTGTGTGCTTTTTGGGTGACTGTCGGTAGAGCGGCTTTCATTTTCCAATATTCACAGCCCCTTGCCGACGGCTCTTAAACCCCGTCACGCTTCGTTCATATACGAGCCATTTGCGCTGTAAAATAACACCTTGAGTGATAAGATAATTTATTTTTCACAAATTATCTTATCACACTAACATATTGTAATTATTCACTTTAATTCTTGGGTGGAAATTTGTAAAAAATGAATTTCATCAAAATCTACCCTCTCCCTCAAACCCTGATTCTATCGTTGAAAATTGGGATGAACGAATTTTACGGGGCGCTACAGACTACAAATATCAAGGCTTACAGAGCAGCGCAAATGGCTCATATGCCCAATTGCTTTCTGATAAGTTGACAAAAGGTATCCTTAATTTCGGAGTGCCTTGGAATGGGAGTTTGTTTACCATTTGCCGGATTAGCATATAGATTTTCAGATAAATAACTTCCAAGCAACACCAAGAAACACATTGATTTTAATAGCTTTTAATTGGCGAAGTTGGAAATTTAATATCTGAAAGTCTATAAATATCGTGTTTGTTACCATGACGTTTAAGATAACATCCTGAATCAACTAATTCTTTGATGAAAGTACCTCGTTTCACGCCACTTCAGCCAAAATTTCTTTCATCTGAGAAACAGGATGGTTCATTGGTAGTTCCTCTTCCATCAGCAATTTATAAGCATCTTCAATATTTTCTTCCAATTCTTGTAATGACTCGCCTTGGCTAAATACCCCGGGGACTTCCCTAAGTTTACCAACATACCAGCCATCATCCTGCCAATATTCAAGCGTAAATGCA
>CAIQND010000080.1 GCA_903873045.1 uncultured Methylococcaceae bacterium
GTACTCTTCCATGATGATGCAAAACGGACAATGATGGGTCGGCAACTCATAAATATAAAGCGATATAAAAGAAACGATGGAGACCAGTGAGACCAAGAACATCAACAAGCTTAAGGCGGCATAAAAATAGCCGCCCACGCTCTTGATATAAAAAAATATTCCGCTGGCCAGTGTGCAAAACATGACGCCATAAAAAATCCGTTGCATCGTCAATGCGGGTAAAGCAGCCATTTCAGAACCCAGTCCCGTTGTCCGTTCACTACTGAACAAGCTGCCGCAGCAGGAGGTAATAACATCCGCCTTCATGCTTAAAAAGTAGGCACTCTCCAGAAGCGTCTCCAGAACAATAAACGGCGCGATGAACGCCAGTAGCAGATACTTCTTTTTGATCAGTGGATAATCGTAGCCTTGGTTGTCGGCATAATTTAAAACCAGCCACAGTCCGGCCACAATAAAATTGACTATTTTTAGCACCAACGTGGGATAGCCAAAAGCATCGACGTTTAAGGTGCCTGCGGCACACATGGCACCGACAAACAGCGGAGTCAGGCTGTCAGCGGTAAAAATGTACAAAAAAAGGGACAGCAGTTGCAGACCAAAAACATAGCCCAACAGGGTTGAAATTAGATAAGTTTTGCGCTCCAGCACCAACTGTAATTCGTGACCGTTTTCTATGTCCCAATATTTAAGTATTTGCACGCCGTAAAACAGGGCATAGAGCACCATAAAACTGGAAATATAAGCGGCCAGCAGGTTAGCGATAACGGTGGGATGCAAGATCACGACGACTAGACCTCGATTTGTCCATCGCGAAGATTGACCACCCTGTCTACCATAGACGAGTCATAAACCAGCGGATCATGACTGGTAATGATGACGGTTTTGCCTTCCGCTTTAAATGTCTCGATGATCTCCATAAATCGATAGGAGAGCTTGGTATCAAGATGCGCGGTCGGTTCGTCGGCTATGATGATATACGGATCGTTGATGAGTGCGCGGACGATTGAAGCGCGTTGGGCTTCACCACCCGACAACCATTCCACCTTGGAGGCCGCCTTGTTGGCTATATTGAGCGCAGCCAGGCCTTTCATGGCTTTGTTTTTTAGATGAACACGTTTTTCGCCCAGCGGGTAGGCTGGCAACATCACGTTGTCCAGAACGGAAATACCCTTGATGAGATTGGGTTGCTGAAAAATGAAGCCGAAAGTCTTGCGGCGAATATCGGTTAAAAATCGTTCCGGCAAACTGGTGATTTCACGTCCCTGTAACTTCACCCGTCCTGCCGAAGGCCGGCTCATACAACCCACGATGCTTAATAACGTGGTTTTTCCGGAACCGCTAGGGCCTTTAAGCACGGTGACCTGATTTTCTTCAATCAACAGATTGACGCTGTTCAGTGCCGAAAACTCACTGGGATTACCGGCGTTAAACACTTTTTTTACATTAACCAGTTCAATCACGGCTTATTCTCCGGTAAAGCGCATCGCCGAATCCGGGTCGATAGTGGCCGCCCGCCAGATAGGTACAATCGTCGCTACGGTATAGGGAACCACGGTTAAAAAAAACAAGGTCGTCAGTTGCTCAAGATTAATAAAAGGCGTCAACTTGAAATTGGGATAGAGATTCGACCAGCCCTTAAGCGCCGGTTCGAACACTATGGAGCCGGTGAAAAAGACATGGATGTAGGCTAAAATCACGCCGGTAAAAAAAGCCGTTAACGAAATTATCGCCCCTTCCCAGAATTTCATTTGAATCACATCCGAGGTTTCCCAGCCTACCGCCTTGAGTATGCCAATCTCCCGTCTTTCACCCGCGCTTAAACCCGATGCCTTGTCCCAAGCAAAAATCACAAACGCCAGCACAGCCGCAGAGAAAATAACGATCATCATGCCGCCGCGCCAGTTAAAAACGGAGTCGTAAGTTCGTAAAATTTCATCCCGGATAATCGGCCTTGCTTGGGGCAGGCGTTTCTTTATTTTGGCTGCGATCATGGCAATTTCTTCGGGATTGTTGACGATGACGGTCACATCCGTCACGTAGCTGTTATCGATGCCAAAGAGTTTTCTAAAGTCTTCTCCGGTAATCAGCATCAAATCGGAGGAGACCAGTTCTGATTGCGAGGACAGGACGCCGGTAATTTTAAAATTCAGCACGTTGCCATCAAAGGCAAGAAACGGCATATAATCGCCTGTGCCGATAGCGCGAAGACGGGCAATACCATTGCCGATAATCAACGTTCCCGGTTCCAGCACCGCGCCGTTCAGTTCAAATAGCGGTTTTGAGCTATCGGTCGACTCATTGTCAACCACCGTAGTTTTGGCGGCGGACTTGCCCGTAGCCGTAAAGCTGCCGTTGCGGGGTGGTGTCAACAGCGTGTAGTTGGCACCGACCAGGCTGTCGTAATAATAACCCCACAGCCGACTTTCAACGCTAGCCACCCCTCTGATTTTTTTAATGGTGTCGATATAACTGACCGGAAACAGGTCATGCCGACCGGCCACTATTTTTTGCACCACTATTTCCGGTGAGTCCTTCAGGATCAACGAAGCTTCTTTTTTAATGGAATAAGTAAAGAACATCGTTGAGGCCAGGATAAATACGATGAGCGTATATAAAGCCAGCAAGCCAACATTTTTCACCTTTCTGCGCAGCAGCGACGAGAGTGTGAAGTCGATAATGTAACGTTGCTTTTCAATCCAGTGTCTCATGGGCGTTCGCTAGTTCTTTCGGGTGGCTGGGTAAACGAGCCGGACGGGAAATGTTCCAGCGATAGCGGATGATCCTGGAAGGCGGTGTTCAAATCGGCTTGGGACAAATGTCGGGTGTAGCGGGCTTCGGTGAACAGACACAGGTCAGTCAGTTTTAGTATTTTTACCAACGCAGCTTTTTCCTCAAGATTGACTTGTCGGGCACTTTCGCTAACTGACGCATGCACCAGCAGCAGGCTTAATAAAACAATTCCGCTGGTGATGTATATAAAAAATAGTGAGGAATTTCTCATTTAAAATTCAGTTTCCCACTTACGGCCCGAACACAACTCATTCAGCATTTTACAATCCTAAAAATAATTTCAATCCGAATAGGCTAACGGTAGCAAAATAAGGAATGCGCATGAAATAAAATCATCGATGAAGTACGGGGCAGCCAGCGTGTAGAGATGGATTTATCCGCCCAGTGCGAATAAATTCGCAGCTACAGATGCCCAATTTATTTCATGCATTTCATGCGCGTTCCCTTCCTAAGTATGAAGATAGCTGGCATCACATAGTGAGTCCAGGTCTCAGAACATCGCCTGGAAACCACTGGTGATCTGCCAACTGTTCTTCAACTGTAGGCCGTTCAGGTTTTGATAGGCTGGTACGCCGCCTTCCAAACCGAAGCTGAAGGCGTTGTACTTATAGCTTGCGCCAATGAATGCGTTGAGTATCTGGCCGCCGTAATTGGCAGGGTCGGCATCCGGCGTGGATGAACTCCATCGCTTAGGCTCCATCAGCATCTGGATATTGGGATCTTGTCCCCGGATTTGCGCGGTATCGGTGTATTTCAGGCGTACCCAGGTGGTAGCCGGGCCGAAGGCACGCTGTCCCCATGTGGATAGGTTGAGGCTGTTGCCATAAGCCCAGCCGCGATTGGTGCCGGTATGGACAATGCCTGAAGCTTGTCCGCCCAGGTTCCAAAGTGCGTTATCGGTGATCCAGTTGTAGGTCAAGGCCGGTTTGAGGTCAACGGTGCCTGAACCTGGTTGCATGTCATAGGGAGCGCGATAGCCATACCCATCCGCTGCAGTTGATTCTTGCGAAGTACTGCCGGTAGGGATGCTCAGCCCCACCGTGCCGGTGACCTTGCCAAGCTTGGAGTCGTGAATCTTGTAAATGGCATCCAACTCGGTGTCGCCGAGTCCGCTGGTGTTAACGGGAGATGTAGAATAAATATTGGGTTGGCCATTAATACGGCGGTCTTGCGGCATCTGTTGCAGGCCATTCGCTTGGTAGTTTATGATTCCCATCAGTGTCAATTGATCCGTAATCCCGTAACTCCCCATAAACTTAAAGGCGTCCATAGTCTTATGGGAGGGAACCGCCCAGACCCTGGTAGTACTGGCTTGAGATTCGGAAACCGGGGAAGTGCCCGCTTGCAACCCATCCTGTTGTGAATGCCCCCATTTGGTATTAAACATCCAAATTCCTTTTGGTTGGGCGGTAAACATCTCGGTGCCGGCCAGCACGGGGTTATACAGGAATTGTTCACCCGGTTCTGTTTTCGTTTTACCCATATTTGCGCCGCACGACATTTCAGGTACCACTGATTGCTCTTGACGAGAGGGGGGTTCCGTGGTGCCAAACGGATTATTTTTTACGTCGCTTTTCGCCACAGGTATTGCCTGTGCGGCTTTAATAAGCTCCTCTTCCTTGATCTGTGAGTCAGCCAACTGCTTGTGCAGTTCGGCGTTCTCTGCCTCAAGAGATTGGTGAATCTTTTGTAGGCCGGGAGCCGTTTTTTTTACTTTGCTTTTAGCTAATGTTTCGTGGGCAGGGCTTATAAGGCCTGCCGCTAAAAACGCGGTGATATAAAGTTTTATGTTGTTATTTAATTTTGTTTTCATTGTTCTTCTCTTCAACTTGTGATGTGATTTTGTGGGTCACTTGAAAGTTCACGTCAAATGAAGCCTGCTAGCTTGCTTCATAATGAGTACGAAAATTTCATTACTCAGCCCTTTAGCCAAGTTAGCGATAGCACTGGCTATTATCTGCGATGCGCTTTACTGTGTTGGCAACCCTGTCAGGATATTTTTTGGCCTTTGCCGTCTTAAAACATCGCTTGGAAACCACTGGTAATTTGCCAACTGTTTTTCATCTGCAGGCCGTTCAGGTATTGATAGGCGGGCACGCCGCCTTCGACACCGAAACTGAAGATTTTGTACTTGTAGCTTGCGCCAACGAACGCGTTAAGTATTTTTCCGCCGTAATTGTGCGGATCGGCATCGGGCGTGGGCGCTCCGTTCTCAGGATCCATCAATAATTGGATTTGGGGGTCGCTGCCCTGAATTTCGACCTGTACGACTAACTTTTTCAGATGGCACGATTAATACGATAGTGGCATAATCAGTACACACAGTCCTGCTTGGAGGAAGCCATCATGTCTAACATAAAAGTTAAAATTGACGTCAACTATAGCGAAACCGA
>CAIQND010000081.1 GCA_903873045.1 uncultured Methylococcaceae bacterium
ATCAAATGCCATAAATACATAGGCAGAACCGCGTTGGCGGATTTTAAAAAAAATTGAGTATCAAAAAAAGCGGGGATTGCCGTCTGTTTTTTAGGGCTTGCAGGATTTAGGTACTAAAGCTTATTGCAGGCTTGGGGCTATTAATTGGGCACTTACAAAAATAATTAAGGCGACCCCTAATGATTTTTGTAGAGTCCTTGCAGGCTTTATTGGGCGTAACGGGGTCGTAAAGCCCGCCATTTTAAGCTACCGTTAGTGTGGGAGCGACGCCTACGTCGCGATTAACGACCAACGCCTCAAATCGCGACGTGGGCGTCGCTCCCACACTAACGGTAGTGCGTCATTAGCTTAGTAGTCTGGCCTTAGCTATAATTTGATAGACTCCGCTTTCATCATTCATTAAAATCAATAAAAACTTGAGCATCGTGTATTAGCATTTTTTGTGATAAAAAAGTGTCAACTACTTTTGGCTTCTAGGAAGAATGCTAATAGTGGTCATGATTTAGAGGTATTGAGTTGTTGTTTTTTCCGGCCTATAATCACAATTGTTTTACTCCTGGATAGCAGGATTTCTTGTTTTTTGGGAGTCGTAAATCACCCTGTTATAAGCTACAGTTAAGGGTGTCTCCTGTTAAAATTAAATCTGTGTAAGAGAGGATGTTATGAATTTATTATCGTGTAAAAATTTGTCCATCGCAGTGCTTTCGCTGGGGTTTGCAGCATTGCTTCCCGCCTTGGCGCAAGCCGATTTAATGGTGTATCCTGCAAAAGGCCAGACCAGCGATCAACTATCAAAAGACCGTTATGAATGTCATGCATGGGCGGTTAAACAGTCTGGTTTTGATCCCAGTAACGCGCCAGCGTATCAAGCGAGTCCACAACCTCAGCAAAAAGGCGAGGTGCTTCGTGGCGGCGCACGCGGAGCGGCGGCGGGGGCTGCCATTGGCGCTATCGCTGGTGATGCCGGTCAGGGTGCCGCTATCGGGGCGGCGGCAGGCGGGCTAAAAAGAGGCTTTCAGAAAATGGATAATAACCGAAATGCGCAGAGCCAACCTGCCGCTCCGGCACCGGGCTTGGATGCCTACAATCGAGCCATTAGCGCATGTCTGAGCGGACGTGGTTATACTGTCAATTAAGCGGGTCGCATGAGTCGAGTGACTGATTATCCACTAAGGTAGAACATTTTTTTGTAGGGGCAGGCTTTACGCCTGCCCTTTAATGTCACTATGTTAGTATATACCGTTGGTTTGGGCGCAAAGTCTATTTATGAGGCTTTACGCCTGCCCTTTAATGTCACTATGTTAGTAGGGCAACCGCAAGGGATTGCCCCTACAGCACACCGCCTTTACGTGGGTAGGCGTAGGCCGGAATAAGACTTTTCGAGCGCAAGCGAGAATAAGCGTTTCCGGCACCCGTTCGAGAGTGCCGGAAACGCCACCACGCGCTACGCCCTTCGACAAGCTCGGGACAGGCTTGGGTGGTCTTATTCCGGCCTGTTCATAACACTTGGCTATCACTATCTATGTTAATTCAAGCAAATTACATGGATAATCAACCCACCCAATACGCTACGCAGACTTTATCATGACTGTTATGACCGTAACCAACGTCCCTTGTGAAATTAATGTAAGCCGTAAAGAGCAGACGTTAGAAGCCGCTATTGTCGGTGATTGGGTGCTGGAGGCAAAAACGCCTGCGCTTGAAACGGTATTGGCGCAGTTAGGCGATGGGTCAGGTATAAAACGCTTGGTTTTCTCAACGGACGCTTTGGGGCGTTGGGATAGTTTATTGATGACCGAGCTGATTCGCTTGATTGATTATGGGGCCAAACAGGGCATTCAAGTTGACACGACCACGTTGCCGGAAGGTATCCAAGGTTTGCTACGTTTGGTTTATGCCGTACCTGAACGCGTGGGTGCCAGACGGCAGGCGACTAAAATGCCGTGGTTTGAGGTGATTGGTAAAGGCGGCTTGCGTATCCATAACGATGCGCAGGCGTTAGTGGTTTTTATTGGCGAGATCCTGCTCAGTGTTTTGGCTTTAACACGGGGTAAGGCACGTTTTCGCTGGGTCGATTTATGGACGCATATTCAGGATTGCGGGCCTTCGGCGTTGCCCATCGTTTCGCTGATTAGTCTGTTGGTGGGCTTGATTTTGGCTTTTGTAGGCGCTGTGCAGTTGGCTTTGTTTGGCGCACAAATCTATATTGCCGATTTGGTCGGTTTGGGGATGACGCGGGAAATGGGCGGCTTAATGGCTGCCATTATTATGTCCGGGCGCACCGGTGCCTCTTACGCGGCGCAGTTGGGTACGATGCAAGTCAATAGTGAAATTGACGCGCTTAAAACCATGGGCTTTGAGCCGATGGAGTTTTTGGTTTTGCCACGCATTCTGGCGCTTATTTTAATTATGCCATTGCTTTGTCTTTATGCGGATTTAATGGGTATAGTGGGTGGGGCGCTGGTGACCGTGAGTTTTTTTGACGTGTCGTTGGTGGAATATCTGCACCGCACGGCTAATGCCGTGCATATAACAGATTTTACAATTGGTATTGTCAAATGTGCCGTCTTTGGCGTATTGATTGCCTTGTCTGGCTGTATGCGCGGTATGCAATGCGGACGCAGTGCTTCGGCGGTGGGTGATGCGGCCACGTCGGCGGTGGTGACGGGTATTATTTTTATTGTGATTGCCGATTCCTTGATGACGGTGATGTGCAACCGCTTGGGAATTTAAGTAATGACCATTGCCAGTCTGACGATCAAAAATATGACTATGGCTTACGGTGATTTTATCATCCAGCGTGATCTTGATTTTACGATTAATCACGGTGATATTTTTATCATCATGGGCGGTAGCGGCTGTGGTAAGAGCACTTTACTGATGCACCTGATTGGTTTGCAAAAGCCGGCCAAAGGTGATGTCTTTTATGGTGAAGAAAGTCTTTGGCACGCTGAACACAAGACCCGCCAACGCATTTTGAAGCGCACGGGCGTGTTGTTTCAAAGCGGTGCCTTGTTGAGCTCAATGACGCTGGCTGAAAATATCGCCCTGCCCATCACCGAGCATACTTGTTTGGGAGCGCAGCGAATACGGGAAATTGTCTCTTACAAGCTGGCGCTGGTGGGACTTGCGGGTTTTGAGGATTATTATCCCTCCGAGATTAGTGGCGGTATGCAGAAACGTGCAGGATTGGCCAGGGCAATGGCGCTGGACCCCGCGATTCTTTTTTTTGACGAACCTTCCGCCGGACTGGACCCGGTCAGTGCCAAGTTACTGGATGATTTAATTCGTAGTCTGCGAGATAATTTGGGCGCAACCATCGTGATGGTAACCCATGAATTAGCCAGTATTTTTGCTATCGGCACCAATTCGGTTTTTCTTGATCCGGAAACCAAAACCATGATTGCCAGTGGCGACCCCAAGCAACTACTGGCTGAATCCTCTGACCCTAAAGTGATTCGTTTTCTCACTCGAGGCGAAACGGAAAATCAGGCAACACAGGTATTGCGTGGTTTAGAAGCAAAGCAACATTAAGCTCCCTCTCCTTCAGGGAGAGGGTTGGGGTGAGGGTGATTGAATGTCGCTTTAATTCCTCGTGGCTCTATAATAAAAAATCAGGAAACATGTGACTTATGAGTAAACCGGTCAATCCCTACACCCTCGGTGCTTTTCTGGTGGGTTCCCTTACGTTGCTGATAGTGGCTATTCTGGTTTTTGGTGGCGGTCAGTTTCTCAAGCAAAAAACCCAATACGTTATTTTCTTCG
>CAIQND010000082.1 GCA_903873045.1 uncultured Methylococcaceae bacterium
ATACAGGTATCGTCACCGTAGAGACGCGATTTATCGCGTCTCCGCGATTTATCGCGTCTCTATTTATCGTGTCCCTACCGAAAATCCACGGGTTATCCATTTAGACGCGATAAATCGCGTCTCTACGGAGATTAATTTATAGTTGATAGGTATAAGGTAATTTCTGCGAAAGAACTTACCCATTAGACGAATCCAATCGCTTGCTTGATTGGGAAAACCCTATTTTTAATGGGTAAAATATTCTCCGGAAATCACCTAAGGCTTTTCGAGCGCAAGCGATAATAAGCGTTTCCGGCACACGGTACGAGATCAAGTAGCCTCGATACAGCAAAGCGGAATCGAGGATTTATTAACTCCGAATACGAATACTGCCACCTTAAATTTTAATTAAAAATAATCAATAGGTTATCTGTTAAAAGTGTACAAAAATATGATCTTTTTAAAGCGACCAATATACAAAAAATCAACAAGTTAAATAGAAATAGAACCGCAATCTGTTCTTTCCAACAATTTTTGTATTTTATTTTTCCGCTCATTTAACAGGCAACACATTGATTGTAATAATAAATATTTTTAAGGTAGCAGTGTTATCCCCTACCCCCAATGTCGTTAAGGAACGCGCATGAAATAACTTGACCATTTATATCCCCTCACCCCAACCCTCTCCCGAAGGGAGAGGGAGCAAGATGTCTAAGTTATTTCGTGCGTATTCCTAAGTTAAGTGCCTCTTGGCAAGAAAAACCGTTGGCTGAGCGGAGCCGAAGCCAGAAAAATCGCTTCGACTTCGCTCAGCGAACGGCTTAACTTAATGACATTGCCTACCCCCCTTTGTTAAAGCGGGTGACTGAATAATTACCATCAAAACCATCGGGAGGGGGAGCAAGCTCTGTCCCGCTTTGGTTTAAAAAAAATTGATTTTCTAAAATATAGGGTTACATTGACGGGATGTGTTAATCCTATTTAGAAGGTGAGTATCATGTCAATTCCAACCGATATCAATAAAGCAGACGAAATTTCAAACACTTTAGACGATACATTAAAGACCGCAGAAAACCCATTTAAAGTATTGGTGATGGCACTCGGCTGCCTGGCGTTTCTTTTGGCTATTTTTACTTTATTGCCGATGTTTTTTACTTATTTATCCGAAGGCGATATTAGAGCGCCTGCAGAAATTCATCCAAATGATAGCGCAGTAAGATTAGGTCTTAAAAATTCATCCTATAACAATCAACCATCCATTGTTTTAGAAAAACAAACAGTACCGCCCAAAAAATTTTATAACAATGTACCGATGAATTAGCCTTCCGTCTTAGGTCGGGTCAGGCGATAGCCGTAACCCGACACATTCGCGTAAAATGTCGAGCCGGGTAAGTCAGGCACATCCTTTTAAAAAGGGGGATTGAGGGCATTTATCTAATAAAATATCCCCTAACCCCTCTTTGTTAAAGAGGGGAATGTAGTTTTAATGGCTAAAAAACACTACTCTTTTTGAACTAGCAGAGCCTTTAAACGCTCGATTTCAGCTATTGAAATCAAAAGGGTCAGACTCGAATACTGCTACCTTAAAATTTAATTGATTTAGTAATCAATAGGTTATTCGCTAAAAGCATACAAAAACATGATCTTTTTAAAGCGAGCAATAGACGAAAAATCAACCAGTTAAATAGAAATAGAACTGCAATCTATTCTTTCCAACAGTTTTTGTATTTGATTTTTCCGCTTATTTAAAGTCTAACGCATTGATTATGATTATAAATATTTTTAAGGTAGCAGTATTGGAGTCTGACCCCATTGATTTAGCTTGTCAGTAAAAGATACGCCGAACTAATGAGGGGTTCTTAATATGATCGAAACAAACACTTTTAATAGCGTATGGGATGCAATTGCCGACACCCCGGAACAGGCTGCCAATCTTCAAGCACGGGCCGAATTAATTCAGCAAATCACCATTATCATCAAAACCAACGATTGGAAGCAAGCCGATGCAGCCGTTCATTGTGGTGTTACCCAACCGCGAATCAATGATCTGTTGCGTGGACGTGTATCACGGTTTTCACTGGATGCTTTGGTGAACATAGCGGCGGCCTTAGGCCAACGCGTATGTATCGAGTTGAAAGCCGCTTAATTAAATA
>CAIQND010000083.1 GCA_903873045.1 uncultured Methylococcaceae bacterium
AGATGTTTTTCGTAATTGATTTCAGCCAAAGACTTGGTGCTGCTTTCTTCGGTGAGTTTTTCGTAGGCTTGCTTGTAGGCGACATCGGGTAAACCGGGATTAAACTGCTTGAGTTTTGCCAGGACAATTTTTTTAAGAACCACCTCTTTTTTGTTCAGCCTGCCCAACGTGCTGTCTTCGCCAAAACCTTCATTGTTGTAAGCCAGTAACGTATCCCAACCCAATTGATTAAAAAACAGATCAATGGCGGTTTGTTCAATTAAATGATCTTCTGAATATTCGCTGGTCATGATTTATCTTTTAAGGTTTTTGTAGCGTTGTTAAAATCGTTTTCAGCAATGGGTTTGGCTATAACCCCTGTTTAATCAAACCAATCTTCTAAACGTAAACTGTCGATACGAGAAAATTCTTTAGTATTATGAGTTACCAAAGTCGCTTTATTGGCTAAGGCTGTGCCTGCAATCATCATATCTAAAGGGCCAATAGGCGTTCCTGCCTTTTCCAGCTTAGCTCTCACCTGAGCCGATATTCCCGCTTCATGTTCTGTAAAAGGTAATACGTGCATGAAAGTGAGTAATTCATTTAACTGGGCTCTGCGTTTTTCAGGGGCTGTTGATTTAGCAATACCCACTTCAAGCTCATATAAAACCACCGAAGGTAATGCTATCTCATAGGGCGGTAAACTAAATAAATGCTGGGCAACATGACCCATATTTTTAAAAAAATAAATCACCGTATTCGTATCTAAAGCGTACATCAAAAATCTTCCCTTGATACATCCTGGCCTTCGCCGGAGCGCAATTCTTCTGCAAAAGGCACATCTTGCCATGAACCCGCTAACGCTTTAACGGAATCAGGCCATGAGTTGACGGTTTTTTCATCAATAATTCGTTTTAACCATTGCTGAGCGGAAAGCCCTGCTATTTTGGCTGCGGTGATGATTCTGACTTCGGTCGTTTCGTCTATTTCTACGATAAGTTGTTTCATTTTTATCTCTGATATAATTTGAGTCAATATGTCGGGTTACGGCTAGCGCCTAGCGCCTAACCCGACCTTGTATCTACGATGCTTCTGAATATTCCTTAGTCATATTTTATAATATTTATCGTCCAGCCATCTTGCAGGATTATTAATAATGTATTCCGAAATGGTTTTATAGGCTTCTTCGGTACGGATGATATGCTCATAATAATTTTGTTGCCAAAACTTGCCCATCATTTCATTTTTTGCTTTATAAATAGCCAAACAGGCATTCACAACCAATGATTTATAAGCCCCGACAATGTCGCCAATCGTAGGGGCTGGGCTTGCCCCTGCCCCCGACCCAACGGTATTTAAAACGATGATGCCGTGCATATGATTGGGCATTATTTGAAACACATCCAATTCAAAATTGTAAAATCGGTCTGCCAATTTTGGCCATTCGTCGTAAGCAATTGCGCCATATTCATTTAATACCATTTCATCATTTGCGATGTGTCCAAACCGACAAATCTTATCCTGAACACAGATGGTAACAAAATACATCCCTGCCTGCGCATAATCGTAGTCTTTTAACCGGATTGACCTGCGATGATGGATAGTTGAATTGTATCGGTTCATTTGCGCTCCTTGGGTGGATGGGTCGCGTTGGGTGGTTTTGGGCAGGGGTAAACCCCGCCCCTACATTACAATGTTTGAAACGTTCCGTTCCGCATATTATATTGTTTGAAACGTTCCGTTCCGCATATTATATTGTTTAAAACGTAGGGGCGGGGCTTGCCCCTGCCCTCACGCCACAATTCTGCCTGCCCATAATCGCATCCTTTTAACCGGATTGACCTGCGATGATGGATAGGTGAATTGTATCGGTTCATTTTTGTGCCTTGCGTAGTTGAGCCGTTGGGTGGTTTTGGGCAGGG
>CAIQND010000084.1 GCA_903873045.1 uncultured Methylococcaceae bacterium
TCGGTTTCGCTATAGTTGACGTCAATTTTAACTTTTATGTTAGACATGATGGCTTCCTCCAAGCAGGACTGTGTGTACTGATTATGCCACTATCGTATTAATCGTGCCATCTGAAAAAGTTAGTCGTACAGGTCGAAAAAATTGAAGATACCAACGCCTCAAAGCGGAGTAGTCTTAAAAAATTAACCACGTTTTCAAAAGGCAAAAAGATAATGGAATTTTGCCGCGAGGATGCTTATCGTGACGAAATTTAAGCAAGTTTTTCTCGATACGAATGTTCTGATTTATCACACCTTTGAAAACTTTGATTCTGAAAAACACGCCCAAGTTAAACAAGCATTTTCATTTTTTGAAAAATGTGGCTCTGAACTGTTCATTTCCAGACAGGTTTTGCGTGAGTTTTACGCTATTTCAACAAACAGTAAATTTTTTGATGAGCCATTAACAATCGCTATACTTAAATCGTTGGGTACGCTGTTGCTGCGTATTTTCACCCCACCAGGCTTATCGCCGAGGTGGGGAGAAGTAAGACGGCTTTCAGAGCTGTTCCTTTCGGGCATGAAAGGCTGCGCTTGGGAATCCCTCTCCTTTAGGTGAGTGAAGGATGTCAATTCTTATAACATAAATGTTTACGCAACAGCTGCCTTTAACATCGATGTTTTTCCCACCATAATATCCACCGCTTTCAACAGCCGCTTAAAAACAGATTCTTGGAGATAAGGAATATTATGTTTTTTACACAAGGCCATCACTTGTGGCTGAACTTTTTGATATTGACTTAAGGGCATATCCGGCCACAAATGATGCTCAATTTGATAATTCAACCAGCCATAAAAAAAGTCATTTAAATTAGAGCCTGTTGGATAATTCACTGATCCTAAAATTTGCCGCAGATAAAATTCGCCTTTGCCTTTGGCTTTTTCATCAAACATCATCACATCATCTCCGGCATGATTGGGAATCATCACCAGAAAACTGTGCATATTGGTGAAAATTTCTGCCAAAATTGAATTAATTAATACGCTGATAACAGCAAAACTTCCTAAGGGGGAAAACAGCAAAGGCAATAACACAAAGCGATAAGCGGTGTAAGGCAAAATACTATGCAGCCATAATCCTCGCCCCTGTTCGGTAAATAAACTCCATGCTCCAAGGCGGGTCATCACAGGTTCAGGCTCACCCTGCTGTCTGGCAGAATCTAAACGTAATTCCTTATGGGTTCTGGGCGTGTAATAGACAATCTTCCATATACCCGAAAAAAACGCGACAATGACATAACGTTGCCACATCGGCAGATTTGATTGCCTTAGCCACTCCATATTATGTTGCGCATTATTGGGGTCGTTTTTTTCACCCAAGCTGTAATGATGCAACTTATCATGCTCATGATGCCAACCAGTCGGCGTCATCCAGTCAGGCCAATCCAAAAATCGTCGCCAGCCTTGCGCAAATTTCTTGCTGGTATAATTGGCATTTACCCCTTTAATTTTGTTATAGGCTCTATGACTAATGGGATGCCCGACTTGTGTCCAACGGGTGAAGCTACCTTGACTGATTAACAGCGCAGAAACGGGGTTGGGGAAAATCCAGGCAGTACCATAGCCGATGAGGGTACAAATTTTTCCCCAGCGTTCCATTCTTGTTAAATGCTTAAAATCTTCAATGCCGATATTGGCTAAAGCTTGTTGGTGAATTTCGCTAATGTCTTTGGCTAATTGCCCTCGATCTACCGACTGATAACTGTCTAAACTCAAAACGTGCTGCCCCTTGTAAGTGCAATGGTGGGAAGTTAAAAAACTTCGCTGGTACGGGAAATCTAAAATAATTAAAAAAATCACACAGAATAAGGCTTTAACCGTTATTTTTCAAATGATATTATCGCCGAGCCTCTCTGTGGCGCTGTTCACGGTTAATAATTTAGGCTACCCACGTAAGGCGGGACAGTTTAAAGTTAAGCCTTGCGGCTTGTCCCTGCTTACGTGGATGGCCTTTTATGTAACGATATCCGTGTCTTGTAGGGGTAATCCCTTGCGGTTACCCTGCTAACATCGTGGCATTAA
>CAIQND010000085.1 GCA_903873045.1 uncultured Methylococcaceae bacterium
TGCCTTGTTTAATGAAGAGCTGGGTGCGGTATTGCAGGTTCGTGCCAGTGATTTTGATGACGTGATTGATTTGTTACAGCAAGCCGGATTAAATGACTGCACTTTCCTGATAGGCAAGGTAGTAAAAGAACCACAATTAACCATTCATTATGAAAACGATGTTGTGTATTCAGCTCGCCGCGCCGAATTACAAGCCATCTGGTCAGAAGTCAGTTACCGGATGCAGGCTTTGCGTGACAACCCCGATTGCGCCAAACAACAGTTTGAACGTATCGCCGATGACAATGACCCCGGCTTAACGGCCTCTTTAACGTTTGATGTTAATGAAGATGTCACCGCGCCTTTCTTGTCAGCACCCAGACCCAAAGTGGCCATCTTACGTGAGCAAGGGGTCAACGGCCATGTAGAAATGGCGGCGGCGTTTGATCGTGCCGGTTTTAGCAGTATTGATGTCCACATGACGGATATTATTCATGGGCGGGTGAGTTTGCGTGATTTTACCGGACTGGTTGCCTGCGGCGGTTTTTCTTATGGTGATGTACTGGGGGCGGGCGGTGGCTGGGCTAAATCCATTCTTTTCAACCCCCGCGCCAGAGACGAATTTGCGGCATTTTTTCAACGTCCTGATACCTTCGGTTTGGGCGTTTGTAATGGTTGTCAGATGATGTCAGGCTTAAAAGAAATTATTCCGGGTGCCGAGCATTGGCCGCGCTTTATGCGCAACACTTCAGAGCAGTTTGAAGCCAGGGTCGCCATGGTGGAAGTGCAAAAATCACCATCCATTTTATTGGCAGGCATGGAAGGCTCCCGAATGCCGGTTGCCATTGCCCACGGTGAAGGTCGAGCTGAATTTAGTGTCGATCCCCAGACGGCACTTGATGCACAAGCCGTCGCCTTGTGTTATGTTGATAACTACGGGGCGGTAACTACCGATTTTCCGGCCAACCCCAATGGCTCACCGCTGGGCATTACCGGCTTAACGACCAACGATGGACGCTTTACCATTATGATGCCGCATCCTGAACGTTGCTTTAGAACATTGCAAAACTCATGGTATCCTGAGGGCTGGAGCGAATATGGTGCCTGGATGCGGATGTTTAGAAATGCCAAGGTGTGGACGCAACGCTTAAAATAAAAATCGCAGGGGCAAGTCATAATAGTCTTGCCCCTTTTTAAATCAATGACAGGATGACACATGATTTTAACCAATCATCAAAAGATAATCTTCGGCTTGGTTCTGATCAGCATTGTCATATTCCTAACCATGCCCGATGTGGTGATAGGATTATTGATCGAACTGGTTCATCTCTTTTTTGAGGTATTATTTATCTCCTTTGAGTGGCTTGAGTCCCTGTTGGATCATGTTGTCGAACACCTGTTACACACCGAACTCCATGAAACGCAAACCATCGTCTTTTATATTCTGATGGGCATTGTTGCGTTACCCCTTTATTACCTGTGGCGTGTCCTGCCTGGCTTTTTTTCTCGCACAAAAGAAGATGTACAGGTAATATGGGCACAATACAACAACCAAACCCGCCTTTATTGGCAAGAATTATCTTTAATCGACAAAATAAAAGTGGTTATAATTACTTTAGGCGCACTTTATTTGGCTTCTTTTTTAGTCATGTAATTTAAGCCGCACTGGTTATATTCGCTCCAAAAATCAAACAACATTCAAGTTTAATGGCTTAGGTCACTCGTAAATAATAACATCCTCCAAGTTTCACAATATTGTTTAGCTGGGCGCATCATGCACTCACTCCTGATTTCGAGGTTTTGAGATGCATGAAAAATTGGGCTACCCATGTAAGGCGGGACAGTTTAAAGTTAAGCCTTGCTGCTTGTCCCGGCTTACGTGGATAGCCATTTTATGTAACGATATCATTGTTTTGTAGGGGCAATCCCTTGCGGTTGCCCTGCTAACATCGTGGCATTAAAAAAGGGCAGACGTAAAGCCTGCCCCTACAAAAAATGTCCCGCCTTAAGTGGATAGCCAAAAATTGCCTGGCGCTAATGACAATGGCAGCGGTGTCGCAGCGTTACCGGAACTGTATCGCTAATATTGCAAAATAGTTTTTTGTAAATACAGCCAGTCAATGCCGACGGCAAAAACCCGCCGTTCTTGGGTAGTAAGTATTCCCCATTTTCAACGGGGGCGAGTAAAGATAATCCCTGAATACTAACCAAAAAACAGCGGCATCCGGAATAAAATCGCCTTACCCTGACATAAAAATCCCATACATAGGCCAGTGTAAACCTTACCACATGTTAAAAAGCTGCTACTATTCCCTAATATCTGAAGAAAACTGTTGGGTAGCCCGTGTAAATCGCTTGGTAACTTGCGCAAACTGTTTGGTATGCGCTTACCAATGAATAAAATTTCGTCTTCAACTTATTGAAAAAATAGATAGAATCATAGTTTTCAAAATACAATGGGCAATGTCTTGGGTTTTTATTGTGCGGTAACCCAATACAATGTGCAATGTATAGGAATTTTATTGCGTGGTAACCTAATACATTAGGCAATGTATTAGGATTTTTCTGGTTCCCAAGCTCCAGCTTCACTACCATTAAGTTAAGTACCTTTTGGCGAGATAAACCGTTGGCTGAGCGGAGTCGAAGCCAGCAAAATCGCTTCGACTCCACTCAGCGAATGTTTTAACTTAATGGCAGTGAAGTTCAAGCTTGGGAACGAGTACAAAAATAACTTGCTTTTTATAGATAGTTAAGTTTATTATTTACAGCATACTTTTTTTGTTAGACTCCTATCCTCTCCGCATAAAGGTTTACTACCATGTCTACTTCATCTATTATCCCACGTGATGACACCAATAAACTGGTGTTGCTTCAACAATTAAACGCCCAGTTATCCAACTACGCCAGCGCCTTGGACATTACTGCAAGCGATCTGACTCAACTCAAGGTCGGCTTGGATTGGTTCGATTACAGTCTTAAGGCACAA
>CAIQND010000086.1 GCA_903873045.1 uncultured Methylococcaceae bacterium
CAACAATCCTTGAATCATTGCCTCAGAAAAAAAGCCGCAACCCGCCTTTCCAGACCCTGTTTGTGATATATCAAAGCCTATGTGCATTAAATTAATCCTGTTTCTTTATGGCCTGATCGATAAATCAATGGGGTCAGACTCCAATGTCGTTAAGTTAAGCATACAACGGGAGTAAAACCGCTTTAGCTGTTTTTACAGGCAATAGCTAAAGCGATTGCACTCCAGTCTTTTAAGCAACTTGGGCTTAACTTAATGACATTGGGTCAGACTCGATTGATTTATGTAACTTACTATTATTGGCTACCAACTTAACGCGGGACATGGTCGAGACTTAACCGTTCGTCCTGAGCCTGTCGAAGGGTGAGCGGTTAAGTCGTTCATGGTTCGACAAGCTCACCACGAACGGCTTAACCTCAAACTGTCCCGTCTTAAGTTGGTAGCCCTATTATTCACGGCATTCAATTTTTTATACTCAGTTTGAAGTGAGACAATGTTACAAGCCCCGTCCCGCGTGGGCCAATTTATTCTTCTTTATGGCTCAAAAGTTTCTGGATAATGCTTTCAGCTAATCCGGTTACTTCAACTATTGTGGCTCTATCAATACCTTTATTCAGCATATTTAAGGCAATCGCTTTTGATGCCTTATCTATTCCTTGTTCTATTCCTTTTTCTTCTGCCGAGGCGATCTTGCTTTCTACATCGGCCAAAGATTGCATACGTGTTTCATAAACAAGCCGCTCTTCTTCATCAAACATGCGATCGACGGCGGCAATCGCTTTAACTATGTTTTTATCGGATGCCAACTCTTTTGGCACATGATCTTTGTCCAGTTTATCAGCTTTGGTCAAAAACGTGCTCCAGCGATCCAGGGCGCTGGTGACCTGCTCGTGTTGTTTGGTAAATTTTCTCAGCTCTACATAATGCAGCTCAAAAATATCATGCAGCTTATCATCTTTGCCCGTTGCGGTGTTGATAATTTTGTAACAGCTGTGGACTTCAGTCTGGTCAGGTATAAAGTTAAAGTCCAGGATGTTGATGCTGATGGTTTTTTTCAGCTCTTTGTACATCTTGCCTTCACTGAGTTGTTCGGTAACCAGTTTTGCCCAATAGTAAATGGCGCGTTTGTCAAAGTTGTAATCTTCGCTGATTTGCATTTCCACATTAAACCAGCGCCCGTTTTCACTTTTGGCTTTGATGTCCAGGATGGACATTTTACCGGCGCGATAATCTGCCAGGTTGTAGGGGTTTTTTAATTCCACTTCAACGACTTGTTCTTGTGCGGAAATGATGGCATTGATCAACGAGATCAGCAGGTCTTTGTTTTCTTCGCTGCCAAACAGCTTTTTAAAAGCGAAATCGACGCGTGGGTTTATTTTGCACATAAAATTCTCATAGACATAACCAGGCTAAATTAGTAAATCAATAATAATTTGGTAACAATAGGGATGACAGACAATCCTTGGCTACCAACTAACACGGGACAGACCTGACAGGTTTTATAAACCTGTCAGGTCTAACTCCAGTATTTTATACTGGCTACAGTGGGTAGCCGACAGGATTACCACGAACGGCTTAATTTTAAACTGTCCCACCTTACGTGGGTAGCCCTGACAAGCAACACTTTCCAGCGTCCGCTTGATAAACTGCCCTTGATTATAGGAAGGCGTGACGATACTGACTTTCATTTATAACAAACGGACAAGGAAATATTTATTTTGCAATTTAGCGCTCAATAACCAGTACCCATCTTAGCCACAAGTCTTTATGGATAGCCTCCCAATTATCAATTTTATATAGACAAGGTTGAAGGCCATTTGCTATAGCCGATTGCCAGATACGCTTCATGAAAGTCTCAGGCGAATAATGCCGTCCAAAACGATTCTGCCACTCAGGAATAAGACAGTAATGATCTGCCGAGGTATCAAAAGCGATCTTTGTTCGAGCTTCCGCATCTATCTCGCCAGTAATATTGCAAAAAACTTCACTCATATATAAGGGAAGAATAACAGCACGCCCCCCCTTCTTAAGGAGCCGAGCACATTCGTTTACAAAACCAATATCTGCGTTATTCTCAAAATGTTCAAATGTACAATGCAGCGTCATAAAGTCGATAGACTCATTCGGCAAAGGAATTGCGTCAGCACTGCTACCAATTCTATCTCCATGCACACCGGCGGGATATTCAAGATCTTGTTCGTAATATTCCACGCCATACACTCGTCGGCTAAGACTCGGTAAAACAGACTGACAACTCCCAACATCAATTCCGATCATTTCTGGCCGGGGGTTTATAAGAAGAATACTGATAAAGTGTTCGAGACTTTTTTCAAGAAAACAATGTTCAAGTGCCCCATTATAGGCTTTGTATTCGCTATCATATTCGCTCAACGATTTGAATGCTTGATACTCAGAAATAATACGGCTCTTCTGACTTTGGCGTGATCAATAAAATAGTTAAAAAACAATATGATACACCTATTAATAGCTTGGAAGATTCTAAAATAATAACCACTTTTTCGTTTTTGTAATATTTATAACTGATTGTTTTATATTAGAATTAA
>CAIQND010000087.1 GCA_903873045.1 uncultured Methylococcaceae bacterium
AATGCTAATAATCTCTGTAGGTCGGGTTAGGCGCTAGCCGTAACCCGACACAGATAGTACGATTTGTCGGGTTACGCTCTCGCTAACCCGACCTACGGGTCTGTAATTAGAAAAAGTGTAAACCGATGAATGAAGGATGCCAAAAATAAATATGTTAATTTTTTGATCTTGGGGATTATGTACACATAACTAATTGATTTAAATATATTTTATATTTTCATCACTCCAGTTGTGCCCCCAAGCGACCTGCCAATACAGCCGCTAATTGTTCGGCAACAATCGGTTTGCCTAAATAATCATCCATCCCGGCTGCCAGACATTTTTCCCGTTCGCCTTTCAGGGCATTAGCAGTGAACGCGACCACGGTTTGCCTAGGCAAGCCCAGTCGGGCTTCCAATAACCGCAGTTCGCGGGTAGCAACATAGCCATCCATCACCGGCATTTGACAATCCATCAAGATCAAATCGTAGGTGTGTTGCGCCAACATAGCGAGGGCTAGTTGGCCGTTTTCAGAAAGATCCGGAACGATGCCGTATTTGGACAGCTTGGCAATAATAACTTTTTGATTGATTTTGTCATCTTCCACAACTAATACTTTTTTATCTTTATAGTCAGGCCATTGACGTTCAGTCAGTGCCGGTTTTTGGTCGGGGCGTGAGCCACCCTGTAAAGCATTGACAATCGCATCGAAGAGTTGCACTTGACGTGCTGGCTTCAACAAGCGTTGAATAATCCCGGTATTTTGATAATCGGCGAGCTTAAGCTGATCACCCGATGATAATAAAATAATCGGGATTTTTGCTAACGCAGGTATTTCAGCCAGATATCTTGCCAGGGTTAAACCGTCCATTGTAGGCATTTGCATATCCATCACGATTAAATCGTAAATCACTCCCTGTAAGGCTGAGGTTTGCAATTGCATTAATGCGGCGCTGCCATTATCGAACGCGCTGACCTCCAATCCCCACCGACTTAGATAGGTGCTTAATATGTTACGGTTGGTGGCGTTATCATCAACAATCAAAGTACGTTTACCGGCAAGATCGTAAAATGACTCGGTTATCTCGATGCTTTCACTTTGTGCCATGGGCAAGGTAAACCAAAAACAGGAGCCTACGCCCTGAACGCTGTTTACGTCTATGGTGCCGCCCATAAGCTCGACCAATTTTTTGCTGATGAACAAGCCTAGCCCCGAGCCGCCAAAACTGCGTGAAGTAGTGCTATCGGCTTGGGTAAAAGACTTAAATAACGTTAACTGTGTTGCCGGTGAAATGCCGATACCGGTATCGTGTACTTCAAAACGCAACTCATCCAGGCTATCAGACAGCGGCACCTGGGAGACGCTTACAGAAATTTCGCCATGATCTGTAAATTTTACGGCATTACCGATTAAATTAGTCAACACTTGGCGGATGCGCAGGGGGTCGCCACGCCAGCGTAAAGACAGGTCGGAAGGTAACAAACAGTTTAACTCCAGCCCCTTGGCATGCGCTTGTCCGGCCATTGCTGCACACACATCATCAACCAGATCAACGAGATTAAAATTAACCTGCTCCACTTCAACCTTACCCGCTTCCAGCTTGGACAAGTCCAGAATGTCGTTGATAATTGCCAGCAATATTTCGCCAGAGCTATGCGCCGTTTCAAGCCAATCCAGTTGGGTAGGTGTCATTTCAGTCTCACGTAGCAAGTCCAACATGCCTAACACGCCGTTCATGGGTGTTCGGATTTCATGACTCATATTAGCCAGAAACTCCGATTTTGTTCGGGTCGCATCTTCGGCCATTTCCTTGGCTTTAAGCAACGCATCGGCGGCTTCGTGCTCGAAGGTAATATTGTCGATAATCTCAACGACCGCTAAGGCAGGCTCTTTACTCTCCAACGCTTGTCCAGAAAGCCTGGCCCAAAAAAGTCTACCATCCTTGCAGATGAGTTGTCGTTCAATGTGGTAAAAATTGCCATTTGAAATCTCCTGGTATATGAAATGACTGTCTGCTTGATAGGTCGCTTCATCCGGATACCACAGGCGCGTTGACTGGCCGTCAAGTTGCCCTGAGGCATAACCAAACAGTTCTTCCAGTTTGCGATTACACCGCAGAATGATGCCCTCTTTAATCAGTGCGATACCCGATGTTACGGAATCAAAAATGGCGCGTTGTTCTTCATTATTTATCCGTAAAGCTTCCTTTGCCTGCTGCTGAAGTTGCATTTGCAGATCCAGTGCCTTTTGTGCTTCTTTCCGCTCCGTAATATCCAAAAATGAAACCACAGCGCCTACAATCACGCCGCTTTCACTTTCTGGATATGACCAATACTCGGCCGGAAAAGAGCTGCCATCAAAGCGCCAGAGCACTTCGTCGTCTACATGCATGCGTTCGCCTTTCCTGTAGGCTTGAAAGATACGGCAATCTTCAACGGGAAAGCGCGTACCATCGGCATATTTTCCGTGAATTTGCCAATGCATGTTCTTGCCAAGCAGATCATCAGGATGTTGGTAGCCCAGCAGATGAAGACAGGCATTATTGCAGAATGTACAGTCCCCGTTCGTGTCAATACCGTATATTGCCTCGGCAGTGGAATTTAGCAGGAGATGAATCTTTTTTTGACTCTGGTTCAATAATTTCTGACCTTGTCTGATTTTTGCGGTCAGTCCTTCGGCGATACGAACGGCGGTGGCTTGTGTGTTGGTCATCGAACGCATCAATCCAAACAGCAAGCCACTGAGGGCAAGACCTCCG
>CAIQND010000088.1 GCA_903873045.1 uncultured Methylococcaceae bacterium
AGCGAGAGCGTAACCCGACAAATCGTACTATCTGTGTCGGGTTACGGCTAGCGCCTAACCCGACCTACAGAGATTATTAGCATTTTTTTTGATAAAAAAGTGTCAACTACTTTTGAGCTTCTATGAAGGATGCCTTATTTTGCGTCTCTGGCATGGGCGCGAAAATCGTTGATTGTGCTAATTCGGTCGTAAATAGTGCATTAAAATTCCGTTTTTAACAATCCGTGAAGTATCGGTTTTGGCAAGAAGACAGTAAGTTCATTAGATCGGATGACTACTTTCAGTGAGGATAATCAGATGTTGGTTGCTTATGACCGATAGGGGCGATTGCAGATCATCACGACTGTCCGGTTTAGGGAAGCCTAAATCCATATCCGAATGACAGGAGTAAAAATCAACACAGTCTCGGAGTGGCTTGCCCTAACCCCTCGGCAACTGCTCCATGCGTTGCCCTACCTCCTGCATCCATGCAGTCGTCTTTTTCAAAGAGGGGGCTAAATAGTGATGACTTTAACGCTTTACCGTAATGACGGGTTCTGAATCAAGCTACCGATGGCGTGACCAAAAGAGGCACCCAGTTTGCCGGATATTTTTTCAAGTACGCTGCCTTGCTGGGTAAAATCAACCAACGTTTCTGCGCCAATAATCTCTTTGGCGACATAATCATCATTGCCAAAGCCATCGGCAACGCCGATTTTAACGCCGGCTTCACCAGTCCAAACCAGACCGGAAAACATGTCAGGCGTTTCTTTTAGTCTATCGCCGCGTCCTGCTTTAACCGCGCTGATAAATTGCTGATGCACTTCATCCAGCAAGCCTTGCATATATTTTGTTTCATCTTCCTTGGGCGGAGAAAAAGGATCCAGCATGGCTTTGTGTGCGCCAGCGGTTAAAAGTCTGCGCTCCACACCCATTTTTTGCATGATGTCAACAAAACCAAAGCCATCCATCAGTACGCCAATGGAGCCAATAAGGCTGGATTGATTAACAAAAATCTTGTCACTGGCCGAGGCAATATAATAACAACCCGATGCGCACATATCGCTAACGACGGCATAAACCGGCAAATCAGGACGTTCTTTTTTTATTTTTCTGATTTCTTCATAAACATAAGCCGATTGCACCGGACTGCCACCCGGCGAATTTGAATGCAGAATAATACCTTTGGTATGGGGGTCTTTTACCGCATCCCTTAAGCTTTCAATAATGTCGGTGGCATTGGCATCTTTATCTTCGGCAATAACACCCACCACATCAATGACAGCGGTATGATATTTACTGTCAACGCTGATATTCTGTTTAATTTTTGGATAAATCGCCATGCCAAAAATGGCAAACAAGTAAATAAAAATTAATGATTTAAAGAAAACGCCCCAACGTCGGGCTCTGGTTTGTTCCGTTACCGCCGCTAAAGCCAGTTTTTCAATGATTTTACGTTCCCACCCGGCTTCTTGGGCGGGCTTGTTTTGTTGGTTTTCCATGACTTTTTAACCTTAAATAATGTTCAGTAATTCAGTTGGCTGTTGCAAGCACAGTAACGGATGGTATTGTTGTAAAAGTTCTGCCGAGTTTGCGCCACAAGATACCGCAATGGCAGAAATAGGGGCGTTAAGCGCCATTTGCAAGTCATGTATGGAATCACCGATCATTAATGTCCGCTCCTTTGCAGCTTGGGTATGTTGAATAATCTCAAGCAACATTTTGGGGTCCGGTTTGGAGGCGGTTTCATCAGCGCAGCGGGTCACACAAAACAACTCTTCTGTTCCGGTTGCCTTTAATGCTTTTTGTAGGCCGACTCTGGTTTTGCCGGTAGCAACGGCGAGCTGATAACCGCTTGCCTTCAATTCGACCAACATGGGATAAACCCCGGGAAACAAATCGTCAGGGCTGATTTGTTTTGAACTATATAGCTGGCTGTAATAGGCAACCAATTGCGCTTGTGTGAGCGGATCTATTTCAGGAAATAGCGTCTGCATGGCGTTGTTGATGCTTAAACCAATGACATCTTTTGCCGCCTGAGTCTCAGGAACAGCGATGCCACATTGAACAGCCGCCTGTTGCAGGCAACTTGCAATCCAGTCTATCGAATTGATCAAAGTGCCGTCCCAATCAAAAATAATTAAATCAAACCGGTTCTTCATTAGTTAACAACGTTTCCAGTTGGGCAGGTAAGGGGGCTGAAATAAACATAGGCTCACCGGTAACCGGGTGCTTGAATTTTAATGTTTTCGCATGGAGAAACATCCGCTTATAGCCTTTGTTTTTAAATGTTTTGTTAACTTCATCCACGCCATAACGATCATCGCCAACGATAGGATGACCCAGGCTGGCAGCATGAACCCTGATTTGATGGGTACGTCCGGTTTTTGGGGACGCTTCTACCAAGGTTGCATGACGAAAGGTTTTTAAGCGAGTGAAGAGTGTTTCAGCCGACTTTCCGGCTTGACTGATTATCACCATACGCTCGCCGCCT
>CAIQND010000089.1 GCA_903873045.1 uncultured Methylococcaceae bacterium
TGCTTAATCTGCTGGCCCGTTTAGGCTCAGGTTTTGATATTGTCTCGTTAGGTGAGCTTGAACGTGTTCTTGCGGCCGGTGGCGATGCCAAAAAAATTGTTTTTTCGGGGGTTGGTAAACGTGAAGATGAGATTTTGGCCGCACTAAAAATCGGCATACGTTGCTTTAATATTGAAGTGAGTGACGAGCTTGATCGAATTAACCGCCTTGCCGAACAATTAGGAGTTATTGCACCGGTTTCTTTTCGGGTTAATCCTGATGTCGATGCCAACACGCATCCTTATATTTCTACCGGGTTAAAAGAAAATAAATTTGGTATAGACATTGAACAGGCATTAACTGAATATCGCCGTGCTGCCACGCTGCCACACATCAATATCATCGGTATAGATTGTCATATTGGCTCGCAACTGACTGAAACTCGGCCTTTTTTAGATGCACTGGATAAAATTCTTGAGCTGGTTGCCGTTCTGAAAGCGGATGGCATTCATCTGCATCATCTGGATTTAGGTGGTGGACTGGGCATTCGTTATAACGAAGAAGAACCACCCGAACCCGCTGACTATATAGCTGCCGTTTTAAAGCGCCTTGGCAAGACTGATTTTGAAATTTTGTTGGAGCCCGGTCGTGCCATCGTTGGCAATGCCGGTATTCTGGTGACGCAGGTTGAATATCTTAAACCCACCGTCCATAAAAACTTTGCTATCGTTGATGCGGCCATGAATGATTTGGTGCGCCCGTCGTTGTATAGTGCCTGGCAGGAAATTATTCCCGTCAATCAGCAAAGCAATGCCCCCGAACAGGTCTGGGATATTGTCGGCCCCGTCTGTGAAACCGGTGATTTTTTAGGTAAAGACCGTGCGCTTAAGTTATCTCAAGGTGATTTATTAGCGATACGCTCATCGGGTGCTTATGGGTTTTCGATGAGTTCAAATTACAACTCCAGACCCCGCGTTGCTGAAGTCATGGTTGATGGCGATCAGGTTTATTTAGTCAGGGAGCGGGAAAGTATTGTGCAGCTTTTGGCAGGCGAGCACTTATTACCCTGATTACGCTAACCCGACCCATACCTTACGCAACATGAAAGACAAGCCATGATTAACTTTACTAAAATGCACGGCCTGGGCAATGATTTTGTGGTCATTGACGCTATCAATCAGCCCATAAGTTTAACGCCGGAACAAATCCGGTTTTTGTCTAATCGCCATTTTGGTATTGGTTTTGATCAGCTATTGCTGGTCGAAAAACCAGTCAGTGATCATGCAGATTTTAAATACCGAATTTTTAATGCCGATGGCAGCGAAGTTGCACAATGCGGCAATGGCGCACGCTGCTTTGCCCGTTTTGTGCGCGATAAAAATCTATCTGACAAAAACGAAATATGCGTCGATACCAACGCAGGCCAATTGTTGTTGCGTTTTGATGAGTGCGGTCTGATAACGGTTAATATGGGGATACCCAAGCATAATCCCGTCGATATTCCTTTACTGGCAGAGCAGGAAGCGCTTGTTTATACCCTTACTGTTAACGCAAAGGAGACATGTTTTGGTGCAGTTTCCATGGGTAATCCCCATGCAGTTATTCAGGTTAATGATGTTAAGACCGCCCAGGTAGCTGACGTGGGTCAGGTTATGGAAAGTCATGCTGTTTTTCCTGAGCGTGCCAATATCGGCTTTATGCAGGTCATCGACCGACAGCACATTAAGCTCCGTGTTTATGAGCGCGGTGCGGCTGAAACTATGGCTTGCGGAAGCGGTGCGTGTGCTGCCGTGGTGATTGGTATCGAGCAAAACAGATTAAATCATGAAGTCCGTGTTGAGCTACCGGGTGGCGAGTTAACAATAAGCTGGGCAGGTCGTGGCGAGCCGGTGTTTATGACAGGCCCTGCCCTTTCTGTTTTTGATGGAGCCATCACGTTATGAGCAATCAAAAACCGGACCCCAGTGTTTCTCAAGTTGAAGACTATCTACAGCACCATCCCGATTTTTTCCATGAACATTTAAACCTGCTGGAACTTATGAGTATTCCTCATCCCAGCGGTGCAGCTATCTCCCTGATTTCAAAACAGCTCGAACTCTTTAGAAGCAAACATTATGAAATGGAAAGTCAGCTCAATGAGCTGATAGAAATTGCCCGTGACAACGATACTTCTTTTATTCGTATGCACAAACTCACACTGGCCTTGCTTGAAGCCGCTACTTTGGAGGAGGTGTTGGCCAATCTTAATGTCGTTCTGGCTGATTATTTTTTAACTGATTTTGTCGCTGTGCGTATTATTAAAAAGTACCCTGAATCCACTATTGCAAATTTGTTTATTGAACCCGGCAGCGCAGATTTACAACCTTTTCTTAAAGTCCTGGACAGTAATCAGTCTAAATGTGGACGACCGACTTTGGTGCAGGCTAAAGCGCTCTTCGGTGACTCGGCAATAGCCGTAAAATCTTGCGCCATTATCCCTATGAATTTCACCGAACTTGACGGTATTCTGGCAATAGGCAGCCGCGATGAAGGTCGCTTTCATCAAAGCATGGGCAATCTGTTTTTAACTCAAATGAGTGAAATTATCGGCACCCGCTTGATTTCTTTGTTACGGCAAGCACCTAATGCATGCTGATGCAGGGCAACTGCTGACTGACTTCCTTGAGCAACTGACGGTTGAGAAACGCGCCTCTGAGCATACCGTTAAAAGTTATCAACGGGATCTTAAGCACTTAATCCGCTATTGCACAGACAAATCCATTCTCCACTGGGCCGATCTAACGCAAAGTGATGTCCGCACACATATTGCCGGCCGTCATCGGCAAGGCTTGGGCAGTACCAGTTTGCAACGGGAACTATCGGCCATTCGCAGCTTTTATAACTTTCTGCTAAAAAAACGTTTGGCTGACAGTAATCCTGCACAGTATATTAAAGCGCCCAAGCAAGCCAGAAAGCTGCCTAAAACACTGGATGTAGACCAGGTCAGCGGCTTGCTGGAGGCGGGTACAAATTCAATCCTGGAAATTCGTGATGTCGCCATGTTTGAATTATTCTATTCTTCGGGGTTGCGCCTTGGCGAGCTGGCAGCACTTAATTTAAACGATATTGATCTGGCTGATAATTCGCTGATGGTACGCTCGGGTAAAGGCGGCAAATCAAGGCTGTTACCTATCGGCAGCAAAGCGGTAACAGCGATTAACAACTGGTTGGAACAGCGTTTAAAAAACATTGTTGCCGGGGAGTCTGCTTTATTTATATCAACACGGGGAACACGACTCGGAAAACGGAGTATCGAGTTAAGACTGGATCAGTGGTGCAAAAAAAAAGGCATTCCCGAATCTATCCACCCGCACATGCTAAGGCATTCTTTTGCCAGCCATTTACTTGAATCCAGTCAGGATTTGAGAGCCGTTCAGGAGCTGCTCGGACACAGTAACATTAGTACGACACAGATATATACCCATCTTGACTTTCAACATCTGGCGGCTGTTTATGATAAGGCACATCCACGAGCCAAAAAAAAATCCGAATAGCGACCCGCTTCCCAAGCAAAAAAGTTAAAAACCTGCTAACATGCCAGAAATTTTTTATAAAAAAGCAATCTGTTTTATTAAAAAACACACCTTCTTTACAGGATACCGGAAATGGCAGCAAGCGATACACTGGGCGATATAAAATCTAAAGGAATACTCTGGGGCTTTGGCATTCTTATCCTCGCAACCGCAGTCGTACTGATCATCCTGGGCGCGTGGTGGGGAAGTGAACCCGATCAGTTCAATATACAAGATGAGGCGCTCAAGCGGGCAAAAGAAACCAATACCTCGGAAATGCCCGTTGGTTATACCTACACCAACACGTTGGCTCATATTGCTGAAGTTCTGCTCCATAAAAGTGGCGGTTACATCACTAACGATGTGGCGCCTCCGGGCGTACTCCTCGATAATATTTCCAACTGGGAATATGGCGCTTTAGTTATGTTGCGTGATGCCACCACCGCGCTAAGAAATCACTTTGCCCGGGATCAGTCACAATCAGCTGAAGATCCTGATTTGGCGATAGCAGAGCCTTATTTTTATTACGAGCACAACTCGTGGGCGCTGCCATCAACGGAAGCTGAATACCAAAAAGGTATTGATTCCTTGCATAAGTATATGTCGCGCCTGCAAAAATACGGCGGCCCGGTAAAGAAAGCGCAATTTTATTCCAGGGCAGACAATCTCTGGCAGTATACCGAAGTTGTGATAAAGCGTTTGGGCGGTTTATCGACCCGATTAAGCGCAAACAGTGCTGGTGGTAATTATGGGCCGGGACTAACCGATCTTGAGAAACAGGCCGCCGATGAAAAAGGCACGCCCACATCTAAAGTATCATGGCTGGAGATTGATGATGTCTTCTACGAAGCGCGTGGCGCAAGCTGGGCTTTATTACATATTTTAAGAGCCATAAAACATGACTTTGCTGACATTCTGCTGGATAAGCGGGCAATGCGTACTGTTGACATCATGATTAAGGCCATGGAAAATGCTCTGACACCGGTTTTAAGCCCGATGATTTTAAACGGTAGCGGCTACGGTCTTTTTGCTAACTACTCCCTGTCAATGGCGAATTATATAGCAAGGGCAAACGCCGCCGCTCTTGATTTACGTGACATTATGAACCGAGGTTAATTAATATTATGGATGAACAAATCAACTATAACCTGAAACAACTCAGCACCTGGAAACGCATTTTCTTTATGCTGGTTTTTGCAGCTATCGGCTCCTTGGTCAGATTAATACTGTGGGCCGTTATTATATTGCAGGTTGGCTCTACCCTGTTGACCGGAAAAGCCAACCAGAATATTCTGAGTTTTGGCCGGAGCCTGTCAGTCTATACTTACCATATATTACTGTTTCTGACTTTCAACACTGAAACCCTGCCTTTCCCTTTTTCTGCCTGGAATCTGACGGCAGAACTTCAGTTGCCTGAAAAACAGGACTAAAGGTGAAAGGGTATCTACTTTAAAAAGCCGGGTAAATTGAATGTTAGCAATAATTAAGTAGTTAATTTTAAAATATTTTATTTTTTACATACCAAGTTTTACCCGGGGATTTAAAGTGGATACGTGAAAGGCAACTGTTTTGCTATTTTACCTTGGTAACTCACAAAAAATAACCACCCTATCATTCACATGCTCCGGCGAGGCAATGCCGCCAGTGACGATCCAGCGTCACGCAACGCTTGGAGCGCTGCCGGATAAAAAGAGACCGATCGCTGAGCGGAATCGAAGTGAGTTGTCCGCTTCGACTCCGCTCAGCGAACGATTAACCTTAAGCTGTCACGTCTTAGGTAGCCTTAAGACACAAGGTGAAAGGCAACTGTTTTGCCATTTTCACCTTGTGTCTTGCGCCTTTATCCGTTTTCTAAATCGTCATCATCTTCAAACCCGGCATCATCAATCTCAACGCCGTCGTCAAAGTCGACATCCTCTTCAAACTCGGCCTCATCTTCACTATCCACACCTTCTTCAAAGTCAGCTTCATCGCCAAAATCGGGTTCGCCTTCAACCTTGAATACATTTTTAAGGTATCGATATAACAAGCGTGAAGATTTAGGCGGCGTACCGGCTTCGGTTTCTTTTTTAACATTACGCAAAAGCTGTCTTAACTGCTGCCGATCTGCATCAGGCTGCTCGTTGAGAAATTCTGTCAGGGCATTATTACCGCCGGCAATCAGCCGGTCCCTCCAGCGCTCAACAATATGATGCTCTCTTACCGCATGAGCGCTTTTATTTTTCATACGTGACAGTTTTTCTAAAACGGGCTCCAAGTCGATTTTATTCAGTTGCCCGGTAATAAATTTCAGGAGCCGCTTTCTTGCCCCTTTATGCGGCATTCCAGAAACTTCAATGACCGCTTTATGGATATTATCAGGAAGGTCAAGGTATTTTACCTGTGTCGCCGACAATTCAGACAGCTCTTCGCTTAAGTCAAAAAGTACGGCCATCTCTTTTTTTATTTGGGTTTTATTCGGCCTAACCGCGTAATAAACCAATTCACCCTTATCATTGTACTCATATTCGTATTCCTGCTCTTGATCTTGATCTTGCTCTTGTTCTCTACTCATTTTATATCAAACCACCACACAAAAAATAACACCACAAAACCCGACGACCACTTTAATCTCAGCCCATCCGATTTTGCATTTCAGCTTTTTTTATTGCTGCATTAACGCCAGACCGCATCTGGAGTATCAACAATACTTGGTACCCAGCAACTTTTCCCTGTTAAAAATAGCTCCCTTATTGTCACTCAGCAACAAAACTGATTCATTTTACCACAGGCTCTTTAATCACTTTCCATGCTTCTAGCTTTTGCTCAAATTTTAATGCCGCATAAGCTGGACTTGTTGACGGCAGACACCGATATTCAAGGTAAGAGAAACGCTGATTTAAAGCGGGAAAAATCCGCTTTCGGTAAAGTTTTTCAGCCATTTTGCCATTAAAAAAGATGCTCTTAATAAGACTATATTCAGTAAAAAAACCGGCAAAGTCATTGGTTACCAAGGTTGATTGCTTTATATTGGCATCCAAACTTCCCAAGCGACTACAACTTTGCAATACATCCCAGACCGCCACTCCATTTTCCATCAGCATCTCTTTACGACGCTGATAGCCAAGCTCAGGATTAAATCCGTACAACGCGCTCATAATCGGCCAAAAAGCATTGCGGGAATGTCCATAATACTGTTGCCTGAGCAATGAAGCCTCACTGGGCATGGTTCCCAATATCAGAACAGTGGCATTACCCGAAACAATGGGCGCAAACCCCTCTATATCCGACCTGTTTATCATTCTATTTAATCTTGCTTGCCGTTAA
>CAIQND010000090.1 GCA_903873045.1 uncultured Methylococcaceae bacterium
ACCTTATACCTATCAACCATAAATTAATCTCCGTAGAGACGCGATTTATCGCGTCTAAATGATAACCCGTGGGTTTTCGGATGTTGGGACGCGATAAATAAAGACGCGATAAATCGCGTCTCTACGGTGACGATACCTGTCTATTGCTGCTCATGTTTGGTTAATAGGCTATTCATTGTTCATAGTTTAAGGCGATTTCCGGAGAATATTTTACCCATTAAAAGTAGGATTTTCCCAATCAAGAAAACGATTGGATTCGTCTAATGGGCAAGTTCTTTCGCAGAAATCACCTAAGACCGTTTTAAACGCTTACATCGACGTTAAAAAAGTCATTGTAAAAAACTTTTGTGCTTGTTTACCTTGTAAGCTTGTAAGCTTGTAAGCTTAAGCTTATAAGCTATACTTAAACTTGATTTCATAAAGGTGTGAGTTGCTGATGACCTACCCCAATAAGCGCTATTATTTAAAACGAGGAGAGCCACCATGCAACAAAAAATTCACATGCACGATCAAGTCTTAAACAAAATTGACAATATTATGAATCATTACAAAAAAAAGCCCATAGAGGAGTTTATGGAACTTTTAAAGCAGCTTAGGCAACTCGCAATAAATAAGTCCCACGCTTTATAAGTCTCCACACGCTTCGGAAACAATTTTTTAGCAGCGGGTCGGTCATGCCCTCGATGGGCTTTAGTTAGCGCTCCTTTAATCATTAAGAAGGTGGCGTTACTAACGATGTAGGGGGATTTATTGCAAGTTACCTAATTCCTCAAATCGCGACGAGGGCGTCGCTCCTACGAAATACAACGGCGTAATATTGTAATCCAAACCCCTTGACCAAAACCGAGATCATTAGTAAGGTGCGCATCACGCACCTAAAACCACATCCACTAAGCGGTTTTATTTACACCACAATCTATAATTGTTTTCTACCTGTAGCCTATCGGGTTTCTTTCTCTGGCATGGTAAATGGTGCGCGATGCGAACCCTTAGCTAAGCAGTAGTATTGCGAAAATTGGAGGGGGATTATTGCGGGTTGCCTAACTAAAGACATTGGATAGTTTTTTAATTGACTCAACAGTCACTTAAAAATTAAAAAACAGTCAAAGCAGAAAACTAATAGATAAAAAAAGGGGGGGGCTAACAGCCCCCCAAATGAGCGCACCTCAAACTTGTCCGGCAGGTTTGTTTTTGTTGATATTGGTTTTTATCGGTTTACTATCAACTTTTTCCTGCTTTGTATAAATCGTTTTATTGTAATCATTGTCATCTTTTGGTGCTTTTGGCTCGTTACCCGCCATCAAGTCATCAATTTGATCTTTATCTATGGTTTCCCATTTCATTAAGGCATCAGCCATTTTATGAAGAATACTGATATTTTCCTGCAAAATAGTTTCTGCACGTTGATAATTACAGTCTATGACCGCACGTATTTCTTCATCAATATGCTGCGCAACTGTACCGGATACTTTGCTGCCTTGTGAACCAGGATAACCCATGAACGGCTGACCACTTTCTTCCCCATAAACCAAGGGGCCGAGTTTTTCAGAAAAACCCCAACGGGTAACCATGTTGCGTGCCAATTCAGTGGCTCGCTCGATGTCGTTGGAAGCGCCTGTGGTAACGCGGTCACCACCATAAATCATGAGCTCTGCAATTCTGCCACCAAACAAGCTTGCTATTTGACTTTCCAGTTTGCGTTTGCTGGCGCTGTATTGGTCTCTTTCAGGTAAAAACATGGTAATACCCAAGGCCCGGCCGCGCGGCATAATGCTCACTTTATAAACAGGATCGTGGTCAGGTGATGATTGCCCAACAATACAGTGACCAGCTTCGTGATAAGCGGTTAATAACTTGTCATCTTCCGTCATCACCATGGTATGCCTCTCAGCACCCATCAAAATCTTGTCTTTGGCTTTTTCAAGGTCACTCATATTGACTTGAACTTTATTTAACCGTGCCGCAAACAACGCTGCCTCATTAACAACATTGGCTAACTCTGCACCTGAAAATCCGGGTGTACCTCTGGCAATATCTTTTAACTTGACATCATCAGCCGCTGGTACTTTTTTAATGTGTACATTCAGAATTTGTTCACGACCGCGTACATCGGGAAGCCCAACATTAACTTGACGATCAAAACGGCCAGGTCTTAACAAAGCTTTATCAAGAACATCTGCACGGTTAGTTGCCGCAATAACAATAACGCCTTCATTACCGGTAAAGCCATCCATTTCCACCAGCAATTGATTCAATGTTTGTTCACGCTCATCATTGCCGCCACCCATACCGGCACCGCCTCTTTGGCGACCGACCGCATCAATTTCATCTATAAATATGATACAAGGTGCGTGTTCCTTAGCTTGGACAAACATGTCCCTGACTCTGGACGCGCCCACACCGACAAACATTTCTACAAAATCAGAACCGGAAACTGTAAAGAACTTAACCCCGGCTTCACCTGCAATGGCTCTGGCAATCAGTGTTTTACCTGTTCCTGGAGGGCCTACCATTAAAATGCCGCGTGGTATTTGTCCACCCAATTTTTGAAATTTTTGCGGATCTGCCAGAAAATCAACCAGCTCTGCGACTTCTTCCTTGGCTTCTTCACAACCTGCAACATCAGCAAAGGTTGCGGTTAGTTTGTCTTCTTCAAGCAATTTGGCTTTGCTTTTACCAAAAGAATTACCGCCCATGCCACCGCCTTGGGTTTTACGCATATAGATTATCCACACGGCAATCAAGAGCAGCATAGGGAACCAGGAGATAAACATCTGCATAAAAAGCGACTGCTGCGCAGGTGGTTTGGTTCTTACCTGAACACCGGCACTTAACAGATCATCAATCAAATGAGGGTCATTAGGATTAAAGGTTTCAAGGTTTTGACCATCTGAAGTACGCATTTTAATTGATTGACCGGTCATTTCTACACGATCAACCAGTTTATTCTTAACCTTGGCGATAAAATCCGAATAAGCTATGGATTCATCAATCGGCGGCGTCGTGTTTACGCGGTTATATATTAAAAATGCACCGGCCAAGACAACGCTCCAAAGGAGTGTGTTTAGTATATATTTTTTCATCTTTTAATCTCCTGACCCTTAAAGTAAGGTCAATATGTAGCGTTGCGTTTACCTACAGCTGCATTCAAAACTTGATGTTGCCACGTTACCCTGTCATCAATCTGAATTGTTTTTTACTAATCCTACCTTTTAAGTAGGATTTAATATTAACTATCTTTAACACTTTTGTACATTATAAAAAGCTTAATAACTGATCACCAAAGCTGCGTTTTATTTTATCAAGAGCAATCACCTGAATTTGTCTAACGCGTTCCCGAGTCAAATTAAGTTCTACACCAATTTCCTGCAAAGTCATTTCGTTGTCAGTATCAACACCAAAATGACAACATATAACTTTAGCTTCTCTGGGATTAAGTATTTCAATAGCCTTATTTATCAAGCCTTCAAGATCGGTTTTTGCTATTTTCATAAACGAATGCGTAAACACCTGTTGCTCCAAAAAATCGATGGGGGCAAAAGAGTTTTCATCATCATCTTCATAACCTTCAAGCGACATGGCTGTTTGTGAGATCGAAAAAATAGACTGCACTTCGTCAATCGAAAGCTTTGCACATTCAGCCAACTCTTTAATAGTGGGCTCTCGGCCTGTCTTTACAACAAACTGGTCTTTAGTACGAAATACTTTATTAATCGTTGCCACTTGCCCACAAGGAACACGCACAACTCTCTCGCATCTCGACAAAGACCTTGATATCGCTTGCCTAATCCAATAGCCTGCGTAAGTTGAAAATTGAAACCCCAATCGATAATCAAATCTATCAACCGCTTTTAACAAACCGCTCTGACCTTCTTGTACCAGATCGTCAAAATCCAAAAAACTGCCTTTGTATTGATTGGCAATAAATAAAACCAACCTTGAGTTAGCTGAAGCAAGCTGTTGACGTAATCTTAACCAGTCGTGCTCTGAAAAAACCACCTCGGAAAAGTGTTTATGCATGTCACTACTGGACAAAAACAAAAATTGCTCGTCATAAGAGGACAGTAAATTCAACCACTTGGGTGAGTTTATACTGCTACGTCTGCTTAAGCCTTCCAAGCGCTTAATAATTAAATTAGATTTTTTTTCGGTACTTTGCGTGGGTTGATAACAAAGTCCTCTAAATTTGTAAGCATAAACAATGACATCAACCAGTTTCGTCAAATCATTAAAAGAAAAAGGAAAAAGTTGCAACGCTGTTACCAGATTTTGCTTATCAAGAACATAAGCACTATCCGTTAACGCTTTGTCGGATAATGAATAAAATTGTTTTTTTATATCCACCAAGGCCGTTGTTAATTCTGATTCCAGCGTTGCTTCATCATCAAGATCAGGCGTTGCGAAAGATTTTTGTTCATACTGGTTAATCAACCATAAAGCCGTCACCGGGAACTGGGAGAGTGCGTTTATCAGTCTGGCTTTCTCGTCTTTTAACTGACGAGCTATATGAAAATTACTATTCTCTGTATACTCTGTAGCGTGATTAACGCTTGCTACAGGCTGTTCAACTTCAACAGGAATATTACCAACAAACAATGCTGGTTCTTGTTTTGACAACTGTGTATTTAAATAAGCCATAACACCAAATCCTCGCAAACAGAGTGACTTAAAACTAAAAGCCGTTGATTCGCGACGTTTTCACGCGATCATTAAACAGCAATTTTTTTAAACCGATGAGACAAATAAAAACTTGATTCGTTCTTTCTGAAGAAATTATTTATTAACGATTTGTTTATTAATCATTTCACGATAATGTAACAATTAGAATGTTTATTGTCAAACTATAGTTTTACAAAACATGAACAATATTTAAGAGTCTAATTGACACTTTGAAAATAGCAAGTGGGAAATTCATTTTAAAATAAGGTATCAGCCCAACTATAAACAACGGCACGGCCAGTTTTGAGGAGCCATCCAACCGCTTTACAACCAAGATAAGCCGTAAAAAAAGACCCTGACTGTCAACAGTTGCGACGGCTTAACTGCTTATCAATAAGCTGTATCAGCGAGTGCCAACAGCCAGTCACACCATGAAAAAAAGAGCCAACCTATGTTGCAAATATCCAGTCAAGTTATTATTCCAGACGGCGAGATTGAAATTTATGCCATTCGTGCCCAAGGTGCTGGCGGTCAGAATGTTAACAAAGTATCCTCAGCGATTCATTTGCGTTTTGATATTAACGCGTCATCATTACCTGATTTTTACAAAGAAAAACTGCTGGCCTTAAATGACCAGCGTATTTCAAAAGAAGGTGTGATTGTCATCAAAGCGCAGCAATACCGCACCCAAGAAAAAAACAAAGAGGATGCCTGTAGCCGACTACAGGATTTAATAAAAAGTGTAGGCTTGGTGCATAAAAAGCGCAAAGCAACAAAACCCACGAAAGGATCAAAGCTAAAACGCCTGGATGGCAAAAGCAGACAAGGCCAACTTAAGGCCTTGAGAGGGAAAATTAATTTTCAATAATGGTATGGCTAAACGGATGTAGTTATTCAAGCCACCTCGATTTGCTCTCCCCCTTTGACAAAGGGGGATTAAGGGGGATTTATCTAATAAAATCTCCCCTAACCCCTCTTTTTCAAAGAGGGGGATTAAATGATTACAAACTGATCAGATTGCCGAAAGCGCCAACCGGGTCAGTTTTGCAGAGACCTCACCGCCACTCATATCTGGAATAATGCGTAGTTCAAGCGCTTTTACCTGCTTGAGATCAACGGTGATAGCCTCAACTTCCCGCGTAGTCAGCGGCGGACTAAAATTATATTGCTGGCGCAAAATTTCCCGAAAAAAATCTTCATTATCACTACGCCACAGCAAAACAAATTCTTGGGTACGAGACTGTTCCTGCTCATCAAACACCAGCAAGATATTTTTAAGGGTTTGGGGTTGATCAAAAATAAGGCGAATGGTTTGCTCACCCGAACAAGCGGCCTGCCAACCTGATTCGGAACCTTCTACCAACGCTGATTCTATAGGATGTTCCGGACATTCAGAGCTTATTTCTACCTTTGCCAAATACTCAAGATCCAAATAAATCAGATCCGATGGCTGAGTATTTATGGTGGGTTGGTTGATCAAAGTTTTACGCATGATTGAACCTTTTGGATAATAGTTAAGTTTTTATCGTTTACACGCTGGTTAATCACCGTGACAACAAATATATTCAAGCCCGTGCGGTCGCGCCGGGATTACCTAAACCCAAGCCGCACCTCCGAGAGTGTGTTACTTTTTAGTTGGAGCTGATGCCAGCTAACGAACCATAGCCGCCGGTGAATGGTCGGATTGGGAGCGAAATTAACCATGCTACATCATGAAACAAGTCTTTTCCAATTCTGGGCTATCCACTTAAGGCGGGACATTTTTTTGTAGGGGCAGGCTTTACGCCTGCCCTTTAATGCCACGATGCTAGCAGGGCAACCGCAAGGGATTGCCCCTACAAAGCAATGATATCGTTACATAAAATGGCTATCCACGTAAGCTTTGACAAGCCGCAAGGCTTAACTTTAAACTGTCCCGCCTTACGTGGGTAGCCCAATTCTGTTAACCAGTCATTGAACCCTGGGCACATATTTCGCATTTTTGCTAAACCAATTTGTTTTGCAATATTTGGCCCATGCGTAGTCTTTCTATAATTCGTAGACTTCTCTAAACGCTTTGATGGGGCTGTTTCTGTAGAATCGTTAACTTTTTCAGGATTATTGTTAAAATCTGCCAAAATGTTGTTAGCCCAGGCGTTAAGTGATTCATCCTGTAGAACTAGGGCTATAGCCGCTGGTGATGAAAATAACAATCCTTCAAATTCATACATTTGAATATAAGGTATAAGCCGTCCTCTTATTTCCTCCTTGATTGATCCCTTAATTCTAGACTCCAAAGTCGTTTTAGTTTCGCCTTCAACTTTGCCCTTAAATCCATAAAAATCATAGAAAGTACTGACATAATCAAAGCTATAGGCTAAATTTCTCAGCTCATGCTTAACACGATCAACGCTTACGTTTCCATTGATTGAAACAGGAGTAACGTATATTTCTTTTTGAGATAGATAGGGTACCAATAAAGTTTTGATAAAGCGTTCTTCAGTCGTCCCCTCTACAGAAATGCCTATCCTTACCATTCAGGACGGCCTCCGATCAGATTTTTCGACCAAATATCACCCATGCCATAATCTTCAAGCCAATGTTCGAGAGCCTTTTTATCTGGCCTTTTAAACGTAGACACACCTTTTAGTTGATCAACTACAATAAAATCTTCGGACTCAAACTGATTGGCAAAGGCTACAGATTGCGTCGAACAAATGACTTGGTTTTTCTTTGATGCTATTTTGACGATTTCAGCAAGCACATTCAAAGCAACAGGATGCAAACCAAGCTCTGGTTCATCAAGTACAATAGTTTTTGGTCGAAACCATTCAGGCTGAAGAAATAATGTAGCCATACAAATGAAACGAGCAGTACCATCCGAAAGCTGATTCGCAGAAAAGGGGGCATCATGATCACGATGAATCCATCTCAATAAGAGAGATTCATCGCCTTTCTCGCCCCTCGGTTCAAGGCAGAAGTCATGAAAAAAAGGGGCAACCGTTTTGATAGCTGAAACTATCTCTTGATAATTAGTTTGGTAATGGTCTCTCAGAAACAGGAGGAATGGTGCTAAATTACTGGCATCAGAATTAAGAATTATACTTGAGCTCCGTCGTTGAGCCTGTTTAAATCCAGTCGTGGGGCTGGTATCGTGAAAATGATAGACTTTGCATTTTTGCATATACTCTCTGGTATATTGTCGAACTTGAACGCTATCTGCTGCACGTCCCGGAAGCAGGCCACTTTCCCCTAAATTACCCTTAACTTTCCATTTATAGGACGATGAATAAACAGTGCAATATTCGGTATCAAATACGAGTGTGTCATTAGTTTCACCATGAACAAACTCTACGTGATAGCCGTTATTTCCTATATCAATATCAATGATAATTTTTGGAGTAGTTTTTGACCCAAAGTGGAAAAACGTATTTGCAAAACCTTGTTTTTCAGTAAAGGTCTGCAACTTACCTTCAGATAAATTTCTTAAAAAAGTGAACAGCGAAATAAAATTCGACTTGCCTGCTCCATTTGCGCCAATAAGAATATTGATCGGATTCATCTTCAAGTCGAGATCTTTTATTGACTTAAATCCTTTAAGTTTAATTTGATGAAGATGTGTATTCTGCGGTTCTGACATAATTTTATTTACAATTTACGCATAAAAATCATGCGATTCTGTTTTACTATGGCGGTCATCTTGGCTTTAGATACCCCTATAATACATAATCACTTAGCGTTATAAACTGAGCGCAAGCAAAGGATAGTGGTCACAGTGTACCGTTTTCAATTCAAATCTGAAACGAATTTAGTTTAAAACATCAAGATTTAAACTGGATATGTTATGCAAATCAAACATGAAAAACAGTTTCCAGATAGATTTACACATGTCAATTGACTGCCCGCTCATGGCCGTGAAGTGGCAGTTAGTTCCAACCAAAAATCAATACACTCCCAAAGTGGTTTATCCCTCCCCCAATGTCGTTAAGTTATAGAGCCATGTAGAAGTAAAGCGACATTCGACCACCATCACCCCAGCCCTCTCCCGGAGGGAGAGGGCGCTTTATGTTGCTTTACTTCTAAGCCACTCTAAGCGCTCTTGGCAAGGTAAACCGTTGGCTGAGCGGAGCCGAAGCCGGAAAAATCGCTTCGACTTCGCTCAACGAACGGATTGACTTAATGACATTGCCCTACTCCCTCTTTTTCAAAAG
>CAIQND010000091.1 GCA_903873045.1 uncultured Methylococcaceae bacterium
ACGGGCGCATTATTGGCAAGATTATGTAGGTTCTGTTCAGCATTGCTTGGAGAGAAATCATCCAGATAAGGTAATAAATCGGTTTTACTGATCAACATCAAATCTGCCGCCCTAAACATAACGGGATATTTGGCGGGTTTATCGTCGCCTTCGGTCACTGACAGTAAGACGACATTGCGATGATGTCCTAGATCAAAACTGGCAGGACAAACCAGATTACCCACATTTTCAATAAACAACAAATCCAGGTTATCCAGCGCCAGATGATGCAAAGCATTATGCACCAAATGCGCGTCTAAATGGCAAGCCGTGCCGGTGGTGATTTGATAAGCCGGTACACCTTGTGCCTGAATCCGTTTGGTATCATTTTCGGTTTCAAGATCACCTTCGATGACGGCGATTTTTAAAGACTCACGCAGGCGTTTTATAGTCGCTTCAAGCAGTGCGGTTTTACCCGAACCTGGTGAAGACATTAAATTAATGACCAACACTTTACTGGCATCAAAATGAGCGCGATTGTGATCTGCTTGGTGATTATTTTGCGACAACAAGTTTTGTAATACAGACACTGTCGTCACGCCATTTTGGGGTTTTTCTGCCATAACCAGCGGGCGGTTGCCCGGTGTAATGTTACAACCACAGGTATTACACATGCTATTTACCTCTTGTTTATTTTATCTTCAATTTATTAATCGGGACAGTTGAGGGCGACACTGGCCAAGATAAGCTCGTCACCGCTTATCAAAGTTGTTTCATTGCTTTGGCAAGCATTACACAACAAGCGATTGGCGGCAACCTCGGATTGAGTGCCACACGTTCTGCAAAGCACGATGACCGGTGCTGTTTGCATAATCAATTGCGCCTGTTCGGCCAACGTGCCCACTTTAACCAGTGAAAAAGCGCTTTCAAGCAAGAGAGGTTCTACGCCTGCTAAAGCACCAATAGCGACGGTGATACTTTCAACGGATCGCGCCTTGTGTTTTTCGGCAATAGCAATAACCTGTCCCAACAGGTCATCACACAAGGATAGCTCATGCACTGAGTTCGTCCTCGGCCAACATTTGATCGAGCAGTTCCCAAGTTGACATGGCTTCCTCTATACTGATTTTTTGAATCGCATAACCAACGTGAATCAACAGGTAATCGCCGACCTTGATGGCTTCATCCTGCAATAAAAAAAGGCTGACATCCCGCTCAATGCCTTTGGCAACACAATGCGCATTATAGCCTTCAATTTTGGTAATCTGCATGGGTACGGCAAGACACATTAACCTATCTCCAAAGTGGGGTTAGTTATTAAAGGGCGATAACCGGAACCAAGCCAGTTATCGTAGTACCGTTAGTTTAGCAACTTTTACGGCATCATTAAGCAATGACTTCTTTTTCCTGTTCCCAGCGCAGTATAAGGTCACGGGTAATTTTAAAAACTTGGGGTATTGCTTGGGCAACCGATTCGCTAAGCGTGTCTCCCCAATCAATTAACTGGGGTTGAATGCCTATTAAAGCCCTGCGTTCCGGCAAGTGACCGGTGAGATGGGCTAAGGAAAGAATATCAGTAATATTTACTTCGTGTACGCTTTTATTGCGATTGCTGGTAACAAATTGATCCATGGCTTCACCTTCGTAAACCTTAATAACGCCGGGTGAACTATTTAACTGCGCAGCATCGATAATAATAAGATTGCCGGCTTCTTCGATATAACCGGCCAGAGTAAAACTAAGCGTTCCGCCGTCCAAATAAGTGATGTCGTCAATACCCGCATTATCTTGTTGCATTTGTTGAACAATATGAACGCCTACGCCTTCATCTCCCAATAAGGTATTACCCAGTCCCAACACTAAAGTATTCATTGATTATATTTTATGCCTTTTATTTATCTCCCCCTTTGAAAAGGGGGGCTGAATAATTACGTTATTTAAAGTATCCGGTTTTTCCTTAAAAAAGGAAAAACCGGATAGCTAAAGCTAGTCATGCTTATTTGCAGGTTCTGGGCGCATTTGCCACCGCTTTCTCGGTGTATCCGATTTGCGTGCCTTTGGTTATTTCCACGCGGACTTTACAAGGGACAACCGATGGTTTTTCTATGGTTTTTGCCCATTGCCCATTATCTTCCGAGTTTGTAGTTCCAAGAGTAGCCTTGGTCGTTGCATTAAGTATTTTAACTGACCCGCCTGTTACACCACCCGATCCACTGACTAACAACTTCTTGTCGCTGTTATTCCACGTAGCCGAACTAATGACTACCTTAATTGGAATTGACGGTGCTGGCTTTACAGTGATGCTGACTGTTGCTTTTGCAGTGCCGCCATGCCCATCAGAGAGGGTATAGGTGAAACTGTCGTTGCCGCTATAGCCTGATGTTGGCGTATAAACCAGGATTAGGCCGTTTTTGGTGACCTTGCCATGTCCAGGCTGGGTAAATACTATGATCCTTAAGGTATCTTTATCAAGATCAGTGTCATTGGCAAGCACCGCTATATTAACGGGAACATTTTGTGTCGTTGTTGCGCTATCGGCGTTTGCGACGGGTTGGTTATTGGTGGCCGCCGGTTTGCCACTGCAATTTGACGGTGCATAAGCCACATCCCGCTCTCCGGAACGTCCGTTAATTTCGACACGAACGCGGCACGGCGCCATTGCCACTTCTTCTAAATTAAATGACCATCCCGATTTAGTGCTTTTGGTCGTACCCTCAACTGTACCCGTGAGTGAATCAGTCAATTTAACCGTATCGCCTGCCGTTGTCCAAGGGCCATTGACAGACAGTTCACGATCGTCTTGCTCCCAGGCAGCTGAAGTGATCTCAATTTTATTCAGCAATTGTGCGACACAATCTCCGCCATTGCAGTGCGGATCGTCTTTATCAGCAAGTGCATTGCAATCATTGTCGATATTATCAGCGCATATTTCTATCGCTCCCGGATTGATGGCTGCATTGTTATCATTGCAATCTTTCGGGCCGCAGACGCCGCCTTCAGGACTGAACCTATCTTTGTCTTGATCGGTACAGACAGATGCCGTTGTGCCGGTACTGACGGTAACAGTCCGCAAATCGGGGGTTGGATCACTTAAACCTTTGTTATCGGTTACCGTTAACGTTACGCTATAAATCCCGGCGGTGGCGAACGCAACTGTTGGATTTTGCAATGCCGAGTCAGCTGATCCACCTCCAAAGTTCCAGGCGTAGGTTAATGGCGTGTTATTGTCAGGATCGGTACCTGTGCCAACAAAGCCAACCGAGTCCCCGATGTTGATAGAAGAATTGCCTGCCGAGCTAGTGATCGTGCCATTAGGAGCCTGATTGGCGTTGGGGTCTTTGACAACAAGAGTTATCGTCGCAGGGGTTGGATCAGCAAACCCTTTACTGTCAGTGACGGTGAAAGTGACAGTGAAAGTCCCCACCTTATTTAAAACGACTGATGGATTTTGCACTGTTGAATTAGCAGCCGCCCCGCCAAAATTCCAGGCATAAGTCAAAGGCAGGTTAGTGCCAAGATAGCTACCTGTTCCGGTAAAAGCAACCGTAGTGCCCAAGTTAATTATTGCGTTATTGGCAGGTGTGCTGATAACGCCATTTGGTAACGGATTAGTTTGCGGAGGACAAAAATTGTTTAATGGAGTAGGTATTTGCAGTTGGTTTGCCCACCAGGAAAACGGGAGGGTTTTACCTACAAGTTTTGAACCCGTTGGATTGTGGCATAAGGTACAGTCACCCGTATAGGGTTGCGTACCATTGAAGGTTAAACAGTTAGCATTTACAGTGGTGCCATAACTGCCAAAGGCATGACTATCCGGCATGTAAATGGTCAGCGCAGCCAGCGTCAACAGGATCTGCGGTAATATGAATCTAATTCGTTTGTGCATATCGATCTCCATTTAAGGGATTAATTTGATTGCTATCGTATCGGGTAATTGAAAACTCAAGTCCATAACCAGGCACCTGTTAAACCGATTGCGATGCCACTCATGCGCAGTAATTTTTCGCTTTGACCGCCTCGGGCAAGCAGACCCAAGCCGATACCCAAGCCATGTAAGGCGGCGGAGGCAAGCATAAAGCCGGCCGCATAATCAATCAGAACGACTGTTTGAGGTATTTCCGCGCCATGTGCGTAGCCATGAAAGACTGCAAACAAGCCAACCATAAGCAGGCTCGGCATTATCGCCATACGTATTGCAAACATGAGCATTAGACCCAACAGGAGTAATGAGCTGGAAATACCCGCCTCTATCAAGGGGAGCGAAAATCCGGTTTGTCCAAGCAGTGCGCCAAACAGTATCATACTCAAAAAGGCGGTTGGCAATTGCCACAGGCGACTGCCACCCTGTTGTGCCGCCCATAAACCGACAGCCAACATGGCCAGTAAATGATCCAGTCCCAGAAAAGGGTGCATTAAACCCGCCAACCCGGAAGTGGCTTCGGCAGTCAGCGTGTGAGCCTGCACGGTTGTTGTGATTAATACACTAAAGAGGGTAACAATCACACTCAGATTACGTTTATTTGACATGACAATATTCCTGACTAATTAAAACTAATTGTTTGAATGGTTAAAATCCTGCTGCAGAACGGCATCCATCATTCCTCGGTTTACACTTTTTGCAACACCTGTCGCGTAGGTCGGGTTAGCGACAGCGTAACCCGACAAATCGAAGTATCTGTATCAGGTTACCGCTAGCGCCTAACCGGGATTATCAGCATTTTTTGTGATAAAAAAGTACCAACCACTTTTAGGCTTCTATGAAGGATGCCTACAGAACCTTGACTTGAATGAGTTCCTCGCCATCGGCATCCATCAAGTGCACCGCGCAACCCATGCAAGGATCAAAACTATGTATGGTTCTAAGGATTTCAAGAGGCTTCAAAGGATCGAATAATTTATGGCCTTTTAGCGCCGCTTCATAAGGGCCGGACACTTCGGTATTGCCAACAAAAGTGCGGGGGCCGGCATTCCACGTAGTGGGGACCACTGCTTGATAATTGGCAATTTTACCGTTATTGATGACCACCCAGTGGCCAAGCGCACCTCTGGGAGCCTCCAGAAAACCGGCTCCTTTCGCTTGTGCAGGCCAGGTTGCAGGATCAAAATATTGCGGGTTATGAGTGCGCAAATAACCTTGGGCTACATTGTCCTGAAGTTGTTTGAACCAGACCGCCATTTCATCAGCAAGAATTTTTGCTTCCAACGTCCGTGCCGCCGTTCTGCCCATAGTCGAATACAAGGCAGTCAAAGGAAGTTTAAGATCGGTTAACGTTTTATCAACCAGTGCTTTGGTGCCGGCGTGACCCTTGGCATAGAGCATCAATACATGAGCGAGTGGTCCGACTTCCATCGCTTTGCCTCTCCAACGCGGTGATTTTACCCAGGAATAAGACTGGTTTACGTCCAAATGCGCATAAGGAGGGACGGGGCCACTGTAATTCGGCGTTGTTTCGCCGGCATAAGGATGCAAAGGCGTATCTTTTCCAGTGCTATAGTCATACCAAGAACTGCTGACCAACTCTTGTACTTGTTGCGGATCATTCATATCCAAAGGATACACAGTGGATAGATCTCTGTTAAGAATGACGCCACGCGGAATAAATAATCTGGCAGGATCGACAAGGCTATCGCTATCGGGAGCCAGATCAAAGGTAAATGGGAAATCTCCATAGGTCAGAAAATTACCCACCCCTTCGCCTTTGGTAAACCAGTCCTTGTAATAACCGGCAATGGCGAGCGTGTCGGGCACATAAACCTGATCGACAAAATCACGCATTTCCTGAATGATGTCACCCACCAACTTAAGCCCCTCGCTATCGAGTCGGGTAGCAGAGTATTCTTTGCCGGTAAGGTTCTTATCATCGGCGCTAAAGGCACAAGGCATACCGCCGACAGCAAAACTGGGATGCGGATTCTTGCCGCCAAATACGGCATGTAAACGGGCAACACTGCGTTGCCACGCCAGTGCTTCAAGATAATGGGCAAAAGCCAATAAATTAAGCTCGGGCGGCAGTTTGTATTCAGGGTGCCCCCAATAACCGTTTTTGAAAATACCCAGTTGACCTGAGCTAACAAAATTTTGTAGCTTGGTTTTTACCTCGGTAAAATAAGCGGTGGTGTTATTTATTTGGCGAGTAGGGCTGATACATTTTTGCAGGCCCGCCGTTATCGCAGGATCTGCACCAAGCGCAGAAACAACATCTACCCAATCCAAGGCATGCAGGTGGTAAAAATGCACCACATGATCATGTACAAATTGAGCGCCATCTATCAGATTACGGATAATATGGGCATTTACCGGGATTTTATATTGCAGCGCGTCCTCTATGGCACGCACCGAGGTGATGGCATGTGAGGAGGTGCAGACACCACAAATGCGCTGCGTGAAAGCCCAGGCATCACGGGGGTCACGATCCTTTAAAATAATTTCAATGCCGCGCAACATGGTTCCGGCGCTGGAGGCGCGGGTAATAACCCCATTCTTGTCGGTTTCCGCTTCAATTCGCAGATGCCCTTCAATGCGCGTGACCGGATCAACAACAACGGTACGTGAACGATTATCATCGTCGTCATTGACCGTGACTGGATTAACAACATCTTTACTCATAATTATTCCTCAATTATTAATGTATTTAAGGCTAACATTTTTAATTTTTAAATTAATGGCGACTACAAAGTTTTGTAAAAGCCGCCTGTACGATCCCAGAAATTGGGTTCGGAACAGCCAATGCAGCCATGTCCGGAATGCATGGGAAAGCTGGTGCCCTTATTCCATTTTGTCGTCGTGCAAGCATTGTGGGTAAGGGTACCCTTGCAGCCCAATTCCAATAAACAATAGCCTTGCCGTGCTCCTGCATCGTCAAAACTCTTGGCAAACCGGCCTTTATGAAAGTGCTCCAGTCGTGAACAATTATCGTGAACTACGCTTCCGTAGTAGGATAAAGGACGTTTTAAGCTATCTAAAGCGGGAGCCTGACCGCTACTGAGAATATAGTTAACGATAACCCCTGTGAGGACTTCCGGTATCGGTGGGCATCCGGGTATATTGATTAGTGGTGCTGTGATGGATAATTTATTTTGCTTATTAATCAGATCGTCGATGCCGTGGGCATCGGTAGGATTGGGAAAAGCGCCAGGCAAACCGCCAAAGGCGGCGCAATTACCGACCGCAAGTACAAGTCCTGCGCCCACCACCGATTCTTGCAAAACATCAAGGATAGTCCGGCCGCCAACAACCGACCATGCACCGTTTTCCTTAAGCGGAATAGATCCATCGATGACCACGACATGGCCACCGCCTGCTATGGACTGAAGACGCGACTTTTCGGCCGCTGAACCTGAAGGTGCCATCAAGGTATTGTGATAATCAAGCGATATCATATCCAGAAGTAGTTTTTCTACCGGATACTGATCGTAGGCCCGCAACAAGGTTTCACTGCATCCCGTGCATTCCTGCGCCGATAGCCAGATAACTTTAGGTCTGGGGGATGCTGCCAACGCATCAGAAATAAATGCGATGGAGCTGAGCGGCAAGGCCATGCTGGATGCGGCCAATGTGCAGAATTTAAGAAAAGAACGGCGTGATACACCTTGCCGTTGAAGATGTTCAATAATTGTGTCTTTTTCGGGCATTATTTTAACTCCTCTTTATTAGTAATTTTAATTAAGACTGCTCGGTAAAACAGTGTTGAAATCAAATCCCAATTCATTTAGTCTTCTGGCAATTTCATCAGCTGTTGTGGGATTGGCATATTTAGATAGCTTGCTCTGTAATCTAACCAGTGCCAAATCCAGGTCTTGTGAAAAAGACTTAAGCATTTCAGGACAGGTTGTTATTTCTATAAATTCACTCATAATCTTGCCATCCGGATTATAGTGAGTAATCCACCACACTCCGGATATACTGGTTTCGCTAATATTGGTTAAACCTAAAGCCGTTAAATTTGCATTTATCTCACCTGCTCCTAAAAGATCTTTTAAAGCCGCAACTTCCTCCAGTTCTAATGGTTCATGGCGCAAATCAAGAATATTGCACTGTCCTGATGAAATAAGGCTTTTATGCATGGCAACCAATTGGTGCAAAATAGGTAAAAGCATGCTGGTGCTTTCGTTAGCTATATTCTCGTTAAAAAATTCTACATGAATCGGAATTTCATTTAATTTAGTCATCGTTATTAATATCTATTCTCGGAAAAATTTAATCATCTTCCTTGCGGGTTTAAATCCCGGCCTTTAGGCCGAATGGAGCGTCCCGCAATAAACGAAGCGAAATTGCTTTATTGGGCGCAGATTGGGGAGGGGATACATACCAGTTCTTAATCTCTGGCTTCATCCCAACAAGGATGTTTTTTATTGCCTGGGTTGCATGATGTTGATTAATGATTAACAGGGCGATCCGATTTAGTAGAGACAAAAAAATCGGAGTTAGAGTGGGCAGGTTTTATAAACCCTGTCAACTCTAACTCCGTATTAAGTGGGTAGCCAAATAGTTAAGTTTATTAACGCACATATTACCTTATATTTTGTAAGTTTGTATGGATTTAAATTTATATCTAATTATTCATAGTTTTAAACTCACCATTCGCCCTTAAAAAACCTTAAATAATTAATTGAAAAGTAAATAAAATCAATCGATTAAATTTTATTGGAAATATTGTGATATTTTTTTCATGCCAGCATCTCGTTTGCCTCTCGAATGCAATAGGTGCGTGGAGATGATGTTTTTTAGATTAT
>CAIQND010000092.1 GCA_903873045.1 uncultured Methylococcaceae bacterium
TGTCACTGTCATTATTCACTTCATAGAGACCGGTCAGGGTAAAGCCATGATCAATCAGCGGTTGTGTTGCGCCGTCTTCGCCGACAACAAAAACCCGTGTTTCAGTTGGATTAACCTGTTTACTTAGATAGAGCGCTGTCGCAGTGCCTGATGTAAGAATTTGTTTTTTGGTAATCGTTACGCCCATTTTTGCCAGTTTGCTTACATATTGTTCCGGCGTTAGACTGGCGTTGTTGGTCGCTAAAATGAAAGGGATTTGCAGATCGTCCAACGTTTGAAAAAAATCGGTCAAGCCTGGCATCGGCTGTGTGCCATGCCATAAAACACCATCCATATCGATGATAAGCGCGTTTATATGGGTAAAAGGTTGCATGATAACGGGTTCTCAAAAATAGGGTTTTTTAGGGAGTGTGCGGTTATTTATTGTTGATTGGCAGTGCTTGGGTTTTATGGCCGCACACTTAAGATGGTACAAGTAATTAATGTCGATAATACGATAACAATGATTGCAGTCAAAATCAGGGCAACCGCAAGGGATTGCCCCTACGGTAAATTATACCGTAGGGGCAGGGTTCACCTCTGCCCATCAATACGATAACAATGACTGCAATCGAAATCACGATAATTTTTGTGTAACTACAGGGTACGGAATGCCCCGTCTAAAGTTGGTAGCCGATTTTATTCTTCCTCTTTAACGGGTTGCAAAATAAGCTCTGCCAATATCTGACGTGCCCGGTTATCTGCACCGGAAGGCAGTTGTTGGGGTTTATGGGTAATCCATGCCGTAATATCTTTCCATGCCGTAGGTGCTTGTAGGTCGCGCAATAGCATGTGATAGCCCTGTTGATAGAAGGCCACGGTTTTGTCTGTTGTATCGCTGGCGAGAAATTTTTGTAAAAATGCGTAAGTGGGTTTTTTGGGGATAATCTCATCTTTTTCACCATAAAGCATCAACGTATTTCCGTGCAGTAGCGTTGCACTGTTAAAGGCTTCATCCATTAAATCGGTCAGTCCGTAGACGGTTTCTATACGAGTCGCTTTGATAACCCAAGGATCACGCCCCAACGCCCGCAGCATTTCAATATTATCAGAGGGCATAACTTTGACACCTTGTCCTGTCAACGTTAGCCACGGCATACTATGCGCCAACGTCCACAGTAAACCGGTTTGATACCAAGGCATGGTTGACCTTGCCCAAAGTGCGGGCGCGACAAGAATAACACCGTCTACGGCTGGCATACCGGTCTGGCTCATGGCGTTTATAATAATGGCACCGCCCATGCTCTCACCCAACAAGTACACGGGGCGGTTGGGATAACGCTGTTTTATCAGTCCTATCAAGGTCAGTAAGTCGTTGGTATACGCCGCGCTACCGGCCCATAAGCCACGTTTTGGAGAGCCACCAAAACCACGCTGATCGTAAGCAAAACAGGCGATACCTTGTTTACTGAAATAGTCGCCCGGCTGTTGAAAAAATAGACTGTAATCATTAAAACCGTGCAAGGCTATTAATATTGCTTGGGGATCTGTTTTTGGCAACCAATGGCGAAACGGCAAGTTGGCACCGTCTTCTGTCAGAAAAAAAGTCTCGCTGAGTCTGGCAGTATTATTTTTTGCACCTGGTGGATAAGTCATTGGCATACAGGCCGTCAATGACGTAACCAGCAAAACCGAAATTATTAGGTAGCGCTTTTTCAGTAATCATTCACACCCCACTCCCACAAGCAGGCAACTGATGCACAGAAAGCCCCGCTCGTCTGCTGGCAATCACCTCTGCCAAGTAACGCCAAGGTGAGCATTGGCGTATCCGACACGTCTCAATGACGCTGGCAAGAA
>CAIQND010000093.1 GCA_903873045.1 uncultured Methylococcaceae bacterium
AGGCTGCGCAGCGCCGAATAGGTCATATCAAGCGGTTGTTGCGTGACCGGATTGAGTAGCGGCAGTATTGGCACTGCCTTGGCACCGACATCAGTAAGAATACGTATCCGGTTTTTGGTGTAGAGCTCTCGCGCTTGTGCCGGAATATCATTGGCAGGAAACCGACTACCCAGATAGGAGGTGGCTGCCTCGACACGACTTTGTGCGATAACCTCTCCGTCCCAATTAGCTTCAAAGCGATAAACCATGACATTGTCATAGCCGGTAAGCTCATGCACCAAACGGGCGACTTGTTCAAAGTAGTAAACGATATCAGTTTCAGTTTCAGTTTCAGTTTCGATAGTCAGTAGTGAATCCTGCATGTGCATAAGCAGCTCACCCAGTTGCTCTCGTTTGGGCAAGCCACTGTCCTGACAGAGTTCCAATACCCAAAACTCGTTGGATCTGTATATATACGCATCAAGACCTACAGCTATTTGCTGATAGGTAGCACTGACCAAACCGGTAGCCGTTTTATGTGCTTGTGCCTTTTGAAGCAACTGCTCAATTTGAAGTGCCGAATCTTCGCCCATCAGCTCAACCAGCGGCTTGCCAAGTGCCCCTCCGGCCGGTAAATCCATGAACTGATCCATATTGGCGCTGGCCTGAAGTACCGTGCGCAGGCTATCGGCGCTTAAAACCAGTGCCGCACCGTGCGGCTGAATAGTACCCATTTGGTGGATAGGTTCGGCCGCACAGATTTGCAGTGCTTGTTCCATTCCCTCTTTAGTTAGGTTGTTCATGGGTTACGATACCGTTATGTGGTCTTGATGTGCAGCGTCATCAAGCACCTGATTGAATAATTGAAAAGTTTGGCAGGCTGCATCTACGGCGGCCTGGCATTGGCGGTTGTCGCCAGTCAAGGTATCGGAAAAAGCAATAAAACGTTGCCAGAAAGGCATGGTATTTTCGCCATAGCCGGTAAAAAAACAACTACCGGTGTCTCGCGTAAAGCCAAGGTTTTTAGTCAACAGTTGAGAGATCATCTGCCCACCCAATGTAGAACCTTCTACAACATACAGCACACCGACCAGTTGCCCGATAGTCTCTATGCTTAAAAAAACAGCCGCCGAGGGTGATAAAGGCGGTAGTGTCAGAGGATCAATTTGAAAGAAAGCCAAATCGTTAATTAACCAGGGCAATTTGCAGCGTTCGTCATAAGCAAAAACCTCGGGATGGCCTTTAAGAAACACGTTAATACGCTCTTCCAATAGCGCATAAAGCTGATAATAAGTGCCCAGTAAGGTGTGGTAATGATTTAGCGGATAATTGGGCTGTATCAGTCCCGCCAGCAAAAGATGCCGATTAAGCTGTACATGATGGGGATGCGTTGCATCACGCAGTAATGTTCGCAGGTTTAAACCTTGATTTTGATCTGATGGATGTTTTGGGGATGAGCGCATAAAAACCTTGAAATTACGATGTTAGCGAGAAAAATCAAGGAAAGTAGAATCCAGACAATCTAATTTATTCCTCCAAAAAAGTCGTTATGAAGCCGACTACTTTTAAGGGCAATACTAACATGATTGTCCTTAAATACTTACATATAAGTAGTAGTAGTAGTAGTAGTAGTAGTAGTAGTAGTAGTAGTAGTAGTAGTAGTAGTAGTAGTAAGTACTTAATTTGTATGACCTAATTCCCGGGTTCCGGATTGGAAATAAGGTCTGAGAAGCGCCCGCCTTTGGGCAGAGCCGGGGCTTTGCTTTTCCCCACGATGAGGCACATTTTTTGTAGGGGCAGGCTTTACGCCTGCCCTTTAATGCCCCGATGTTAGCAGGGCAACCGCAAGGGATTGCCCCTACAAAACACGGATATCGTTACCTAAAAGTTGTGTAGGGTGCGCATCGCGCACCTAAAATCGCAGCCACTAAACGGTTTTATTTACACCAAAATCTATTATTTTTTCTATCGGGTGCCTATCGGGTTTATTTCTCTGGCATGGTTGTGGTGCGCGATGCGCACCCTACCACTATGGATTAAGCGAGTGGTTTATCGGCCAGTCAAAGTTGTTCGTATAACGCCATGTACTCTTTAGCACTGCTATTCCAGGAATAGTCTTTTTGCATGCCGTTAATTTGTAATTGCTTCCAGGTTTTAGGTTGGCTATAGACAAGCAGTGCGCGTTTAATGGCTTCCATTAAAGATCCAGAGGTTGCCTGATTAAAAACAAAGCCCGTTGCAGTCTTGTTGTTTAAAGTTTCCGGTAACGCATCAATGACAGTATCTGCCAAACCGCCGGTTTTTCTGGCAATGGGAACGGTACCATAACGTTGACTGTATAACTGGTTTAAGCCGCAAGGTTCAAAGCGCGACGGCATCAGGAAAACATCAGCACCGGCTTCAAGCTGATGCGCCAATGCTTCATCATAACCTAGTGTAATGGCTATTTTATCGGGATGCTTATTGGCAATAGTCGTTAACTGCTGTTCAAAACGCGACTCGCCCTTGCCGAGTAAAATAAATTGCAATGGTAGTGTCAACATTTCGGGAAGGCAATCCAATATCATATCGATGCCTTTTTGCTCAACTAAACGACTGATCAGTACAAATACAGGCAGGGTCTCATCTACCGGTAGCGCGTGTTTAATTTGCAGGGCTGTTTTATTGAGTTGTTTTTTGGGTACGGTTAAGACATCATAGCGCTCACTAATAGCGGTATCCGTTTCCGGATTCCACTGATCGGCATCTATCCCGTTAATAATGCCGGTCAGCACTTCTTTTCGGTAACTTAACAAGCCCTCCAGGCCATAGCCATAATCAGCGGTCTGAATTTCTTCGGCATAGGTTGGGCTAACGGTGGTAATACGATCCGCATAAGCCAAACCACCTTTTATAAAGGACAGCATTCCGTTAAATTCAATACCCGCCGGACTCCAAAGTTGCCGAGGCAAATTGAGTAAGCCTACAGTAGCTTTTGGAAACAGGCCTTGGTAAGCCAAGTTATGTAGGGTAAACACCGTTGCGGGGCGACCGTCTTCCAGCGATAGCAACGCCGGCACCAGACCGCTTTGCCAGTCATTACAATGGACTATATCGGGTGTCCAGTCCAAATAACACCGGTTCATCGCGACCTCAACAGCGACGCGGCAAAACAGAGCAAAACGTTGTGCGCTATCCGCCCAGGCATTGCCTTGTTCATCCACATAAGGATTGCCTGGAAAACCAAAGAATTCAGGACAATCCACCAGCCATACCGGCACTTGAGTGTCAGGCAGACGGGTCTCAAGAATATGTACATCAGTATTATTTATCCGCACCGTGCTTTTGTAGTAAATTTCTTCAGTGGTTTTGATAGCCTGATAGTTAGGCATTATCAGGCGAACATCGACACCCAATCCGACTAATGCCTTGGGCAAGCTGCCGGAAATATCAGCCAGTCCGCCGGTTTTAATCAGGGGATGCGCTTCACTGGTCACAAACAGTATTTTTTTCATCGAAGCTCTCCCATGGATGGGGAGCGACCCGCCAGTGACTTGCGTACCTGATTTTTTCCATCCGCAATTACGCGGGGAAAAATCAGGGGTAAAGCAGGAACGCCTGCGCCTTTTATTGCTTGCCCGGCGTTTTTATTAGTGTGCGTAAGCATAGCCATCAGCCTTTTGAATTATTGTGACAAGCTTTGAGTTGAAGCTAATTGTTTTTCCAAATACTTTCATAGTTACAAAATTTGTTGTCGTATTGATTGACGATATTCGCCCAACATAAGAGCCGATATACTTGCCTTTCGGTTGGACAATTCGAGCATAATCACCAGTTGAAACACTATTGACAGCTTTCCCGCCTTTTGCTGCCCGACGCGGGAAACCAAATTTATCGGTGGTACACATTTGCCGGGTTCCGTGACCAGTAGCTTTTATTAGCAATGGCTTCAACTCAGGATTGAGTGTAACAGTAGCGCCGGATTCACCGACACAAGCTGCATCTATCCAGTGTTCCTTCGGGTAGTCCAGTCGGGTACGGTTGAACTTGGTTTGTGCGCCGGTTCCGGTTTCAACAGGCAAGCAGGTATTGAGAAGCTCAACAAATAACTTATTGCGTGTTGCATTCACAGCAGCAGCAGCACTCAATGGCCGTTTCGCCTGAGCTACCACTTTTTTGAGTAACTCAGGTTTGTTTTTAAGGAAAACTTTTATATCCTGCGTGCCTTTTTTCTTGTTGCAAGGCTCACAGGCCAAAGCAAGATTGGACACCGCACTACTACCGCCGTTGGCTTTCGGATGGATATGTTCAACCTGTAAAGGTGTGTTTTCCGCCCCGCAATAAGCACATTTTCTGCCCCATTTTTCCAGCAAGTATTCTCTTACGGTGAAGCCCAATAAAGTACCTTGCTGATACTCAACGCCTGATATTTCAGGGTTACGCATCAATTGCATGTCGAATTTAACCCGTTCAACGGCTATTTCAACAACGCCACATAGCCGCCGAAAACGCTTAACCCAAGTAAGCGTCGTTTCAACGCGGTGCTGCAAACTAGGCGGCAACCAGCCTTCAGGACGAATCCGGTTTAAAAACCGAGCCTGACGATAGCGGGTATTTCTGGCACGGCGACCGCGACGAATAGAACGGCGTGATTCAAGACCCGCTTTGATGGCATTGCCGCGATGCTCAAGCACAGCAGCAAATACAACACGACCATCCGAATCAACCAGAGCCAAGCCGGTTTGCTTGCTGCCGGGATCAATCTTGCAGCTTATCGGTTTTACTATTGCGTCGGGCATGGCGACTTTCAAAATAATGGTAAACGGGACAGTACGCCAAACAGCCGCTTTGCCATCCCGAAGTAATGCCCTGGCCCGTGCCGGTTGGCATGGCGTGAGCGGTTTTTTTGTGGTGTCCAAAACGAACACCGAATTATAGGTAGTCATAAAAACTTCTCCTGGGCTTGCGCCCGTAATTGTCACCTCGACAATGATATAAAGGCTTGTCATGTTAGCCGCACTGCCCGCTTATCCGGTTCGTGCTGTTTAACGACTAACGACGGAGCTTGGAGCTGGTGAAGCATCCCAAGGTGTCATGACCTAAATATCGTAGGCTTTAAGAAAGCCTAAGTCTGGTTGAGTCCATCAGTACGAAAAAGCATCCTGATAAAATGATGTGTCGTGCGCTGCATGGACGCAGGCACTACACATCAAGCCGGGCACTCAACAGCCGTTTTTCACCCGTTATGATTTTAAAAGGAGAGCTAGTTTAAGCGGTTATTGCAAAATAAACTTGAGCCCGATCAGCAACAAAATAGTCGCTAAAACCGGACGTAAATACCGTTCCGGAATTTTTGCACTGAGATGACTACCCACCCAAATACCTGGCAAAGATCCTATCAGCAAACTGCTTAATAAAACCAGATCCACATTGCCTAAACTGAGGTGGCCAATCCCGGCAACCGCCGTTAACGGAATAGCATGAGCCAAATCAGTCCCCACAATTTTAAGCGTGGTCATCCGAGGATAAAGAAATAACAGCGCCACCGTACCCAATGCACCCGCGCCTACTGATGACAGGGTAACCAGCACGCCTAAAACCGCACCAATGAGTATGGTAGCGGGTATTTGCAAGTGCTTAAACCGTGCCGCATTCTCGGGGTTGCTATGCTCATCATCAATAGGCTCAAGTTTCGCAGCTCTATTTAATAAAAAACTACGGACAAACAGTGCGCAAGCGGTTAACACGAGTGCAATACCCAACGTAAAGGTAATCGCTCCAGTTGTTTCCTTGCCTATCGCCATATAATGCTTAAGTACAAATAAGGTAATCACGGCAAAAGGAATACTCCCCAGCGCCATCCAACCCACGATTTTCCAGTCGACAGAGCCATGCTTGCCGTGGTGCACCCACACCCCGCAAGTTTTGGTAATCGCGGCAAATAAAAGATCGGTACCCACCGCAACCGCTGGATTGAATCCGAATAAAAACACCAATAAAGGTGTCATCAAAGATCCACCGCCTACGCCCGTTACACCCACCAATAATCCGACTGCAAAACCCGAAATCGTATATGCCAAATTCATTAAAACTAACCTTATGTTTTATTAGGTTTAAAAAACTTCTCACTATAACAGTTAATCAGTTCAAATTGGAGGATTTAGCGATAAACCATGCGCCTCATCGTTAATATTATTGATCGTTATTTTAGATATGTAGCTATTCACTTCCCCCTTTGAAAAAGGGGGCTGAATAGTTACGTAATATGTAGGTAACTTACGATATTTGAGTAAACTAATGACAACTCTTTATGACCACGGCCGGTATTACGGTATTTATCGTGCGTCATGGTTTTTAAGGCAGCATCAATGAATTCAAACTGTTCAACGTTTATTAGCGGTCTGCTTTTTGGCTTGGGCTTGGGCTTGGTCATGGTCATGGTCATGGTCATGGCGCAAATGACCAACCCCATCAAAGTGCTGGGGTTTCTGGATGTCGCAGGCAATTGGAACCCAACACTCGCTCTGGTTATGGTCGGTGCGTTGCTGACCTTGGGCATCTTGCAATGGTTTATGCGCAAGCGTCTTAAACAAATCCAGGATACCGACCGGGACTTGTTGGTCAGCCCAAAAGCAAACATAGATGTAAAACTAATCGCCGGTTCTGTGCTGTTTGGCATAGGTTGGGGTTTGTCCGGCTTATGCCCGGCCCTGCGCTGGTCAGCTTGACGTCTGGCCTGGCCAGTAGTTATGTGTTTGTTGGCGTGATGTTTACAGGTTTTTTTGTGTTTAACCGGCTACATCGCGACCGTTAATTTTTTTGATGGTCGGCGTTAGCCCCGATGCGAAAAAATGGCGGCTTGACCGGCATAATCGATCCTTCTAGGTCATCAACGCTCTGTGTACTATACTTTGCCTGTTATTTTAGCCGGCGCTGGTGCGTTTCTGCCTTAATATCGCAATAATCCTGGTTGCTGTGGATGCGAGGGTTGCGTTTATAGAGTGTGTTAATAAAAAAGGAGAAAAATAGATGTTTAAAATTTTGACCTATAACAATATATCACGAGCTGGACTGGACAGGCTTCCCGATGAACGTTACCAAGTTTCATCACACATCGATAACCCCGATGCCATTTTACTGCGGTCATTTAATCTGCATGATCAGCCGATTCCCGAATCCCTGAAAGCTGTAGGTCGTGCTGGCGCTGGCGTCAATAATATTCCTGTAGCAGAATATACCCAGCGAGGCATTCCGGTATTTAATGCCCCCGGAGCCAATTCAAATGCAGTGGCAGAGTTAGCCATTGCGGGAATGCTGTTGGCGGCCAGAAATATCGTGCCGGCAATAAGGTTTATTCACGGTCTGGAAGGGGATGAAGCCAGCATCAACGAACAAATTGAGAATAACAAAAAATATTTCGCGGGTTTTGAGGTATCGGGCAAGACTTTGGGGGTATTGGGCTTGGGCGCAATCGGGGTAAAAGTAACCAACTCGGCGGCCGCTTTGGGCTTAAACACCCTTGGCTTCGATCCGTTTATGTCTCTGGAAAGTGCCTGGAAACTTAACGCAGCCACCGTACCGGCAACGAGTATAGATGACTTGGTTTCGCGTGCGGATTTTATCAGCCTGCATATTCCACTAAATGATAAAACCAAAAATTTGTTCAGCAAAGAGCATATAAAGCGCATCAAAAAGGGGGCGACATTACTTAATTTTTCCCGTGCGGGCGTTGTAGATGAGTCGGCTGTGCTTGAGGCTTTGGACGCGGGTGCTTTGCATGCTTATGTCTGTGATTTTCCAACACCCGCTTTGATAAATCATCCAAGGGCTATCGTGCTGCCTCACTTGGGCGCTTCCACAGAAGAAGCCGAAGATAATTGTGCGGCCATGGTGGCAGATCAGGTGCGGGAGTTTTTGGAA